>JBGSLE010000180.1:0-2626 GCA_041740875.1 Pontiella sp.
GAACGGCGGCGACCCCCGCCAGGTCGTCGGCCACGCGCAGCTCCAACCGGTTGCCGCGCCGCCGCCACACCGGAAGATCCCACATGCCAAGGGTTCCTTCGGGCAGATCGGACGTTTCATCCAATTCGATGGCGCAGCGCAGGAAACCCGTATGTTGATCCTTCCGGGCCGATTTGACCGTTCCATGGACCGGGGATTTTCCCGCCGGGAAAAAGGCCATGCGGGCTCCGGGGAAAAAGGATTCGGCCACGCCGCCGCGAAACCAGGCCTGCGCCTGGCGGCCGCGCCGCTGGATGAATGAAAACCCCGGATGGTCCATGTGCGCCTGCAACACCCACGGAACGCCCGAGGAACGTCCCCTCCCCGGATATTCAAGCAGCAGGTTGCCGTGGTGATCGGCCGAACAGCCGATGCCGCTTTTTCCGGCCCACGCCCGGACAAAATCCTGCACCGCCGTTTCGCAGAACGGCGCCGTCGGCAACGAGACCACCTGACGGAGCAGATCGAGCTCGACCGGGGAGAGGGGCATACCTATATCTCCGCCTTGGGTTTGGAGCCGAGGATAGTCATGTTTCGGGTTCGTGAAAGGCGCGCTCCAGCCGACGGGCTCCGTGACAAATGGCGGCAATCTCAACCGTGTT
The DNA here is from genome assembly GCA_041740875.1 of Pontiella sp. Classification (GTDB taxonomy): domain Bacteria; phylum Verrucomicrobiota; class Kiritimatiellia; order Kiritimatiellales; family Pontiellaceae; genus Pontiella. Next base: position 642 of record JBGSLE010000180.1, read on the forward strand.
CGCTTTGATGCGGTAGATGATTCGATAATCGCCGTAAATCTTCTCTCGCAAACCGGGATCGTTGTATTCGGGAACGATGCGTCCCGTCTGCGGAAAAGCCGGGATGGATTTGACAAGGGCAACCACCTTTTGGGCAAAAACCCGGGCATAGATCGGAGAGTCTTCCGCAATGAATTCGCAAATACTCTCGAGATGCGAAGCCGCACGCGGCGACCAAATTATGCGGTCAGCCATTTCCCCATCCGCTTTTCAACTGCTTCGTGGGGAATCCCTTTGCCGCTATCCAACTCCTTCAGACCGGCATCGACCTGGGCTTTGAAATAGAGTTCGGCCATGATGTCGTCCAGCGTGGTGTCGTCGGGCATATCCCTGACCATGCTCACAACAGAATCCTTTAAAGAACTCATTGGAAATCCTCCGTTAACGTCGCCGCTTGTCTACCACAGCACACCCTGGAAGGGAAGTTGGCCCTTTCGAAACAATCGGTTGCCGCCTGAAGGCTGGGCTACAAGCGTTTATATCTCCGCCTTGGGATAGGAGCCGAGGACGGTCATGAGGGTGCAGTGCTCCTGCAACTCCTTGAGGGCGCGGGCAACCTGCGGATCCGTGGCGTGGCCGTCGATGTCGACGAAGAAATAGTATTCCCACGCCTTGTTCTTGCTGGGGCGCGATTCGATCTTGGTCATGTTGATGTTGTCGGCCTTGAAGACCGAGAGCGCGTCGTAGAGGGCGCCGACCTTGTGCTTGACGCCGAAGACGATGGAGGTCTTGTCGTAGCCGGTGGCGGGCCCGTAGTTTTGGCCGATGACGAGGAAGCGGGTGGTGTTGCCCTGCATGTCCTGGATGTTTTCGGCGAGGATTTCGATGTCGTAGAGGTCGGAGGCCATGACGCTGGCGATGGCGGCGGCCCCGGGGGTTTCTACGGCCAACTGGGCGGCGCGCGTGGTGCTTTCGACTGGGGAGAGCGGAATGTTCGGCATGTTGGCGGCCAGCCAGCTGCGGCATTGGCCGAAGGCCTCCTGCTTGCTGAAGATCATCTTGACCTCCTCCTTCGGAAATTTCGAAAGCAGGTTGAGGGAGATCGGCAGGTAGATCTCCGCGCAGATCTTGAGCGGGGTGTTGGCAAACTGGTCGAAAGTGTGCGTGACGGCGCCTTCGGTGGAATTCTCGATCGGCACGACGCCATAGTCGGCCGCGCGGTTCTGCACCCGCGTGAAGACCTCGCTGATGGTGCCGGCGGAGATGTAGTCGACGCTCACGCCAAACTTGTTGCGCGCCGCCTGGTGGGTGAAGGTGGCCTCGGGACCGAGGTAGGCGATCTTCATTTCGGTTTCGAGCGCGAGCGCCGCGGACATGATTTCGCGGTAGATCGCGTGGGCCGATTCTTCCGGCAAGGGGCCCTGGTTGAGCTTCTTGATCTTTTCGAAAACCTCGCGCTCGCGCGCGGGCACGTAGATTTCCGTCCCGGCCTTCTTCTTCTCCTCGCCGATGCTCAGCACCACGTTGATGCGCTCGTTGAGCAACCGGACGATTTCGACATCGAGCCCGTCGATCTTGTTTCTCAGTTCGTTCAAATCCATAGCCCTACTCCTCCTCGCCGCGCACCGGCCCGAGTTCCTCGTCGAGGGCGGCGGCCATTTCCTCGGCCGACACCTCGTCCGCCGTTTTCTCCACCGCCAGCTCCTCCTCCATTTCCGGGAAGTTGCCGGTCGTCTCCTTCTTCTTTTCATCGACCGGCATGGCCCGCTTCAGCTCCTGGCTGCCGGGCAGATCCTCGATCGCGTTGATGCCGAAATGCTCCAGGAACCGCTGGGTGGTGCCGAACAGCCACGGGCGGCCGGGCAGTTCGCTGCGGCGCACGACGCGCACGAGCTGCATGTCGATCAGCTTGCGCAGGACGGCATCGACCGCCACGCCGCGCACCTCCTCGATCTCCGAGCGCAGGCAGGGCTGGCGGTAGGCGACGATCGCCAGCGTTTCGAGCG
>JBGSLE010000181.1:0-15746 GCA_041740875.1 Pontiella sp.
CGAGCGAAACGCCGAGCAGCACCGCCCCCTTCTTGTCGATCCGCTTGGTGAGCGCCGCGCCCGCCAGCGAGCCGATGGCGAAGGCCACCATCGTGGAGGAGTGTACGATCGTTTTCTGGATGCCGGAAAACTCCATGAAGAATTCGTAGACATAGATCTGCACGCTGCCGACGAAGGCGGCGGAGGTGATGGCGATCACGGTCATCAGGTAGACCATGCGCGGGAGGGGGTCGGCCAGCGTGTGGAAAATGTCGCGGAACATCGCCCGCAGTCCGTTGCCCTCCATCGGGTCGTTGCGCGAATCGCGGGCATGGCGGCGGGTTGCAAAGAGGACGACCGCGAGCAAGACGAGCCCGATCACGACGCAAAAGGCCACCAGCGGCACATAGTTGGCGGCCTCGGCGGTCGCCTTCGGCTGCCCGGCGGGGCGGTCGGGGAAAAAGAGCACCCAGCCCATGGCGGTGAGAAAGTTGATGGCCATGTTGAAGGCCCAGCGGATGCCCTGGAGCTTCGCGCGCCCGTTGTAGTCGGTGCAGATCTCGAATCCCAGCGCGTTGTAGGGCACCAGGAAGACGGTGATGGCCGTGCGCATGAGCAGGTTGACGCCCATCAGCCAGGCAAAGACGGCCATCTTGCTTTCGAGACCCGGCGGCACCAGCCAGAGCAGGATGTAGCAGAGGATCGTAAAGAGCCCGCCGATGAGCATGTAGGGGTGGCGCCGGCCCCACCGGCTGCGCGTGTTGTCGGTGATGTGCCCCATCACCGGATCGGTCACCGCGTCCCAGAAGATGGAGATGCTGATGGCCAACCCGGCCAGCGTGGCGTCCAGTCCGATCACCTGGGTGTAGAAGAGCATGGCGAAATTCATGACCGAATTGAGGATCACGGAGGTGACGCCATCGCCGGAGGCATAGGCCAGCACATCGGCGTTGCGCATCTGGCCGCCTGGTTCGTTCGGTTCCATCGTCTGCTTCCTTTTTATGTTCTGCCGACGCGACCTAGAAGGGCTGGATGCGCTGGGCGTTCTCGAAGATTTGCCGAGGGGATCCGTAGAGCAGGAAGAATTCGCCACGGAAGGCTTCGTATTGGGTCGGGGGCAGTTGCAGCGGGCTCAAGACCCCCAGGATATTTCCGCGGAACCCGTTCCAGGACATGGTCGTCGTGCGCTCGGGTTGATCGCGCAGCTCGGTGTGCAGCCGACGGTCTTCTTCGTAAAGCACCGCTCCGGAGATCCGGTCCACGCCGAACACGCACTTTTCATTGATCACGCTATCGGGATAATAGAGCCCCAGCGCACCGCCCTGGTCGATATCCGCCGAGTCGGCCAGGATGAACAGCGGCACCGCCACGGCCGCTTGGTTCGGCAAGGTGTACGCGGGCGCCCGTGCGGCCAACACCGTGTTTTTATGGAATTGACGGAGCGTTATCCCGCTTCGGGCGGCCATGGCGAGATTTCCGATCGAGGAACCGTTAACCGTACCCAAATAGGTCGCCGTCCAGATCGGGCGATCAATGCGGATGGACATCGACCAGGTGATCACCCCCAGTTCGTTCGACGTGGCCGCATGGACGCCTGCCGGGTTGAGCACGGAGACATCGGTGATTTCCCCCTCGACCGGATCATAATTCGGCCCGCGGTTGTGCTGCAGGATGCAATGGCCGGGCTCGCGGACATAGCGGTATTCATAATAGTGCCGGACGGCCGGAATGGTGATGGCGTTGGTTCCGCCGAAGTTCGCATGGGCGGTTCCGAGCCAGTTTTCGTAGGTGCAGGTGTAGTCGAACTCGCTGGTGACCTCCGTCTCCTGCTTACCCGCCAAGGCGCTTTCGTTGATCGTGTCCCAATCGTTGGAACCGCCCGATTCCACATAGAAGTCGTTGGCGAGGTTTTCCCATTCCGTGAAGTCGAATCCACCATCGCCGCGGTACAGGCAGCAGGGCCGCGGCGCGACCACCAGGGCGGAGCCGTCCTGCGCCGTGCAAATCCGGCAGACCGTGCCGGCCACATCGCTGAACCCGGCCTGGGTCGGATTGTATGTGCCTCCGTGCATGCTGCCACGGATAGAGGATTGGCCGCCGCGCCCGTAGCGGTCGGCTTGGGGCCCCATCACATCGCCCAGCCCCGGCAGCACGAGCCGGTTGATGTAGCCGCCGCCGATGTCGGAGATGCCGACGACAAAATCCCCCGACACCATGTCATGCGTTGTCACCGTGGCATCCGAGGTCTCCACCACGCGGAACCAATTCGAAACCGGCGCATGTTCGATCGCGTAGAAGTCCGACGTGCTCACGATCGGCAGATAGAGCGCCCGGTTCCCGTTTTCCGCCACCGCCTGCGAAAGGTCGGTATGCAGGAATCCATCCACTCCGTTGGTGGAAAAGGTGACGGGCTTCCAACTGCCGGACACGAGGTTGCCCCGCTCGATCACCATCAGCTCGTTGAGCGGCTTGGCGGTGGAAACCACCAGCTTGAGCGCCTGGCCCACGACGGCGGTTTCGACGATGCTCAAATCGCTCCCGGCGGCGAATAGACGGACATGGTCGAGCTCGAAATTGGCCAAGGTATCCTGCCCGACCGGATCGATGCGCAGGTTTTTGATCGCGTTGGTGCCCAGCGACGAAATGTCGTAGGTGGCGAAGATCCACTGGTCGGATTGGGGGGTGATGATCCACCCGTTTGCGGCATTGATTCCGCCGGTGTTCAACGAGCCATTGAAAAGGGCCAGGGTGCCGCCTGAGGACCATGCCTTGGGGGCCACGCCGGGTTCGCCGGGATTCTTGTCCAGCAGGCGGATGCGTAGTTCGATGGCGCCCCACCCCTCGGCTCCCGGAAAAATCCAAAGGCCCGGACTCGCGGTGCTGTTGTACCTTATTTGCGAATCGCCGCCGGTAATGTCGGCCGAAGTCAGTACGGACTCGGTGCCGCTGACGGCATTCGAAACTGCCAGACCGGTCAAGTCCTTGGCTGCGCTCCAGCTTTCGGTATCGCCCGGCACATTGAATTCCCAGCCCTTGATCACGGTGGCCCACCCCGCCGCCGAAGCGGACGATCCAATCACCGCGCAGGCCGCAGCAAACAACCATCGTGCATGCGCCGTCATTGCAAGCCTCCTTCCAGCCGGTAGAAGGCCTTCCCGGCCGCGTCGGGCACCTCGACGACCGCGTTGGTAGCCAGCGGGCCGACGCTGTAGACGTTGCTCCAAAGACCGTCGACCAGATCCTCGGTACGCCAGAGTGTGTAGTAGCGCCCCGCCACGCCCGGCCACGAAAAGACGGCATTGCTGCCCGATGCGGCGATTCCAGGACGGAAGACCGACTGCGCATCGGCATCGCTGGTGCCCCAGATGTATTCCTGTCCGCGCGTCAGACCGTCGCCGTCGCCATCGATGTTTCCGTCGGCGGCATTGGCTGCGTCGAGGCCGATGGATTTTTCGTAGGTGTCGGGCAGCAGGTCGCCGTCATAGTCGCCCTGCGAGCCGCGGATCCAGTCGATCTCGAAATCCGCCAGGGTGTTGGCCGGATTGATCCGCATGCGGGTGATGGTCTGCCCGTCCCATTGCGCGTGGCCCTTGACCGGCACCACGACGGTGCTCCATGCGTTGGCCGGATAGGATGCGGAGATGGTGCGGACAGCGGAAAAAATATTCGATACGGAATGGCCCCAACGGAAGGTCAGCCCGGTGGACTGGGGCGATTTGATGCGCACAAGCAGGTTCGCCATGTTGGTGGCGGCAAAGTGGAAGTCGTAGAACTCGAACTTGCCTTGGCTGCTGGCGACCTTCCCGGCCAGCAGGCCGTTGGTGACCGCATGGCTGATAAGGAATGCGTCCGCAATGGGCGCCCAGCGCTCATAGTCGCCGGCGGTGTTGAATTCGAAGGCCAGGTCGGAGGCGTCGTTGGGATCGCGGCCGGCCTGGTCTTCCTCGACATCGAGCGTGCCGTCGCCATCGGCATCGGCAAACGGATCGTCCACGATCTGCAACGGGGCGGGATAGGCGGCGGGGGCGGCGTTGGTGTACGGGATCAAGAAACGCGGATCCACCGGGGTTCCTGCCGGAGCCCCAAGCACGTAGAGGTTGTCGCCCGTCTCCGCTAGCGGCGACTTGCCTTCGGGCGGAAGGGCGTTGTATCGGGCCATCAGCACCGCTTCCATCGCCGCGAATTTTGCCGGATAGACGTGTTTCAGGTCGTAGAGCTCGTTCGGATCGTCGGCCAGGTTGAACAGGCTCTTGCGATCGCCGATGCGGTGGATCTTCCAGTCGCCGTCCCGCAAGGCGATCTCCTGCCCCCAGTCCCAGAACAAGGGCTGGGTGCGCGCGATGGCGTTGGTCTGCCCCGTCAGGCGGGGCAGGATGTCCGCCCCGTCAAAATTGGGCGGAAGGGTTCCGCCCGCCAGCTTGAGCGCGGTGGCCGTGAAGTCGAGCGTCCAGACCGGCTCGTCAATGACGTGGCCGGGCAGGATGTGGTTTTTCCAGTAGGCGAACATGGGCACCTTCATGCCGCCCTCCCACAACGACCCCTTCTCGCCGCGCAGCGGCAGGTTTTCGCAGCCGGTCCAACTATCGAGCGTGACCGCGCCACCGACCTCGCTAAAGAACTTGGGCGGCGCGCCGTTGTCGCCGGCGAAAAGGATGAGGGTGTTCTCTTCGAGACCGAGGTCGCGCAGTTTTTGCACCACGCCTTTGACGGCATCGTCGACCGCCCAGACCAAGCCGAGGCCGAGGCGGCGGATGTCGTCCATCTCGGGGCCGTAGTTGGGATAGTCGAGCACCGGGAAGTCGAGATAGTAGTCGTCGGTCGTGCTGATGCGCGGCCAGTGCGGGCCGTAGGGGGCGAAATAGAGGAAGAAGGGTTGGTTCTGGTTGCGTTCGATGAAGGCCTGCGCGGCCTCGCCCTGCACGATGACGCGGTTGCGCGGATCGGCAATGGTTTGCTCCGGATCGAGCGTGTTGCCCGCCAGGTCGAACGTGGCCCGGTAGGGGCTCATGGCCCCGTTCCAGTATTCCTGGAATCCGCGCGCGCCGGGCAGGTAGTCCGCCCGTGTTCCGGGAATATCCTCAGTAGGCACTTCGACGGGGATTTCCAAGTGCCACTTGCCGACCATGCCGGTCTTGTAGCCGCCCAGCGCCACCAGCCGTTCGGCGATCGTCGGCACATCGAGCGGAACGGGGATCTTCCCCCAGATATCGCCGTTCTGGCGGGTTCCGAAGGTGTTCTGGATGCGCCCGCTCATCAGTCCTGAGCGCGAAGGCACGCACTGCGGCGCGGTGGAATAGCCGTAGGCCATCAGCGCACCGCCCGCCGCCAGCGAATCAAGCGTCGGCGTGTGCACGTTGGCGTCGATGCCGTGGATGCCCAGATCGGTGTAGCCGTGGTCGTCGGTTAGGATGATGATGATGTTCGGGGGCCTGGACGGGATGGAATCCAGCATCAGATAGCCGTGTCCATCGAGCGAAAAAGAGCCGCTGGCTCCATTGGCCGTGATCTGGGCAAGCTGCTGCGCGGACAGTCCGCCGGCGTCCGTGCCGAACCGCAAGGCATCCTTGCCGGCCTCGAAGCCCACGAGGTTGAGCAAGGCGCCGCTGTTCCACGCGGCGGCAGAGGAATCGGCGAACCAGAGCGAGTTGGAAGCGGCATCCGAAAAATCGACCGACAACGTGGTGGCGGATGAAAGCCAAAGTTCCCCGGTGGTCTTGTTGCCATGGGCTCCCAGCTTGAACGAAGCCGCGCCCGTGGCCTCAAGCTCCGTCGAAACCACATCGCTCGCGTCGAGGGTCACGGCCACGCCGCCGGCCAAAACCACTTTTTCAACCGATGCCTGGATATCGCAACCCGGAACCAGACGGATATTGCCGTGTCCCAAGCCAATGGAGTTGCCCGTCCCCGTCCCCGTGCAGGCGCCCTGCAAGCGGACGACACCGGCGTTCGCGGTCGTACCGAACCGGATGTTGTTGCCCGCAAGCTCCACGTTGCCGAGCCATAGCTCGTTGACGGCGCTGAGCGTCCTCAGCGAAAACGAGGTCTCCGCCCGGATGGCTCCGTTGAGGGCCAGGCCGCCGGCGCCCAGCCGCACCTCGAAATGGCGTTTGCTGATATCAAACCGGTCGGCCGAGGGATGGGTGTTTTTGAAGACCAGCTTGGCGTTGACCACCGCAGCGCCGGTGTTTTGCTGGTTGATGGTCAGGTTGGCGGCATTGGTATTCGCGTCGATCGCCAGGCTGCCCTTGACGGCGGCCGAGTCGTTGATCGTCACCGCCGCGGTCGAATTGAACATAAGCGAATTCGCCCCGGCCCCGAAGGCCTGGTTTCCGCCGTTGACGTCCACCGTGGCACCGCCGGCGAAGACCGCGTCGTCGCCCGCGACGGGAAGGGCATTGTCCGACCAGTTGGTCGCCGAACCCCATAGGCCGTCGCCTGCGCCCCCGTCCCAGGTCCGGGTCGCGGCGAAGGATCCTGCGGCAACCGACAAGACCACCATTGAAAACCAAACTGGTTTTTTCATTTTCCACCCTCCGTGTTCAGCGGCGCAGCAAGCGAAACGGAAACTCAACCACCTATGTTTATACTGCATATTATCACACGGTTTGGCATTACATGCCTCACGATTCCGGGAATGCCGCTTGCAAAAAAGGATGCCGAACCCAACGGCACGGCATCCCGCGGCAAACCTGAACAACCGATTCCTAGAGCATCAAACGCTTTGCAAACAGGGTCATGGCCCCCATGAGAACCACCAGACCCAGCACGGTCGGTTCCGGGATGACGGTAACCGTGCCATCAAGCAACAGGTTGGAAGCGTCGATGGATTGGCCGCCTGAAAGGCCAAGCACGGTGATGTTGTCGGCGGTACCGGCGAACGAACCCCAGTTTTCGAACACGCTGAAAACCGTTCCGTTGGTGACGGCACCATCTTCAATCCAATTGGCGAAGCTGAACTGAACCATTCGGTTTGCACCGAAAGTCAGCAGGTCTTCTCCATCGTTGGCCAGTTTGTCGTTGTTGCCATAGCCGTAGAGTTCGATGGCGAGAATGCCGGCGCCTTCCAAATTGAGTGCATCGCCAAAGTTGAGGGTTCCGGTTCCGGGGCCGGGCTGGACGAGTCCGGTCAGGGTGATCTCGCCTTCGATCAATCCGATCCCTTGGACGTTGTTGGCAAACGTATACGAACCGCCTGTCCGGGTGGAGACATCAAGGATGCCGTCTTCCCGCACCACCAGGGTTGAGGAAGAGTCGATCGACCCATCGCCTACGAGTTGCAGGCGGCCGAACTGGACTTCGGTATTTCCGCTGTAGGTGTTCGCAGCGGAAAATCTCGTGGCCGAATTCGTGTAGTAGGACGTCGTCCAATGGTTGTCGATCGTGACGTTGCCGACCGCGGAACTCTCCGAGATCACGCCGTTTATGTTCAACGTGTTGACCGCCGCGAAGTTGTCGGCGTTGCCGCCGGCCTCCAGCGTCAGGGTGGAGTTTTCCGTGAATGAAATGTCCCCGTCAACCGTCACGGACCCATTATTGCCTGAAAGACCGGTCGATGCGGTCATGGCCATGCGGGAATTGGCCTGCACCGAGATGTCGTTGGCAACCGAATAGTCCAAGTTGCCGGCGCTCGTGATAAACCCGCGCAAATTGGCTCCATTCAGCGTGATGTTTCCCGAACCGAACTGATTGTCGTTCCGGAATTGGGCCACGCCAGCATCCATGACGATGTCGCCGTTGAAGCCTGATGCGTTTAACCCGGTATTGAACAGAGTCGTCCCCTTGTCGGAGGTGCGCAAGGTTCCCGATCCGGAAAGCGTCCCACCAAGCTGCGTCACGCCGTTGACCGCATTGTCGACTTCGAGTTCGGCACCCTCGCCTACGACCAAATTCCCGTTCCACTGCGCCGTTGCGCTGCTGGTGTTGTACAAGCGCATGTCGCCCTGCGCCTCGATGGTCGATGTGCGCGCAACCCCTGCAACGGAAACCTGCTTCACGTCCGCTCCGGCGGCGGCGACGATCTTGTTGCCGAGCGTGTAGGTTGCCATGTCCAGGGAGGCGCCGTTGGTCAGCACCACGTTGCCGGCCGCGTTCCCGATCGAACTGCTGGCCAGCATCTTGGCGGAAACATTGTTGAGCGTTGTCCCGCCCGTATAGGTGGAAGCCAAGCCAAACTCGACTTTGTTCCCCCCCGTGCCGTTGTAGGCCAGGGCGATGTTGGGGGTTTCGACCCAATCGTTGCTGATCTTCAGGATGCCGCTGCCCGCATGGTTGAAGGTGATCTGATTGTTGGCGTTGGCCGAGGCCCACTGGGTGGATTTCAGCGCCACGTTGTTGGTCACGCCCGCCGCGATGTCGAAACCGGTCTTGACCACGATCCGGTTGTCCACGCTGCCGGCGACATTGAAGCCCAAATCGTATACAACGCCGCCTGAAGTCAGGCTATTGATCCCTGCGGCAATATAGACGGTATCCGCATAGACCCGGTAGGCGGGACTGGCGCTGTTGACCACCAGGTCTCCCTTGGCAGTGAAATTTTTGAAGCCCGATCCCCCGATCAGCCAATTGCGGATATTCCCGCTATCGGTCGGAGCCGAAGCCGGCGACCATTGGTTGGCCGCGTTCAGCAACCGTGCGGTGCCTACGTATTCATTCGTCGTCGCCGCGGTTGCAACCCCTGCGGCACACAAGGACACTGCCATGAATCTCGCTACAGTCTTCATTTTCGCTCCCTTTACTCTTTTTGTTTTCTTCCGTGCGCCGATGCATTCCGGGAAAAGCCTCCCCGGAACGCTTCGGGCAACCATCTACTGCTGTTCAATGATCAAGCGGACATACTTCTTGCTCTCCACCGTGGTGGTTAGGTTGGTCACATAGTCGAGCGTTTCGCCCGTGACGTTGGTTCCGTACACCAGATAGCCGGCATTGGTCCAAGTGCCCTGGATGAGATCGTTGTTGAGTTCGAGATGGTAGGACACGCCGCTGTTCGGATCGGCTAGCTGCGGGTGGATGTAGCTGAAGTAGTTGGTGCCTCCAACGTTCCTTGTGCCGAATTCCGGAGAGGTGCCCCGGTCGGCGGAATTGGTCGGATTGCCCCCCAGCCCATATTCATACAGGTTGTTCAAACCGTCCTCGTCGGGGTCGGCGCTCTCCAGCGCGTCCAGCCCGGCGAGGTCGTAGCTGGCCGCCCATGAGCTGAACGGGGAACCTGGAACAACCGTGACCGTTCCGTCGACCATCAGGTTGGAAAGGTCAACGCTCTGACCGCCAAGCCCGATAACAGCCAGGGAGGGAGTCGAGCCGGCCAGGTTCGCCCAGTTTTCAAACACCGTGAACACGGTACCGTTGGTGACCGGCTCGGCTTCGCCCCAATTGGAGAAGTTGAGCTGGATGATCCGGGCCGGGCCAACCGTCAGGGTGTCGCCGCCATCGTTGGCCAGCTTGTCGTTGTTGCCGTACCCATAGGCTTCAATCGCAAGGATGCCGGATCCGTCCAGGGACAGGTCGTCGTTGAAGGTCAGCGTACCGGTTCCCGCGCCAGGCTGGATCAGGCCGGTCAGGGTCATGGCTCCATCAATCTGCCCTTTGCCCCGGAAGATATTGGCAAAGGCATATGCGCCGCCGGTCCGGGTGGAGACATCAAGGATGCCGCCGGCCTGCACTTCCAGCACCGAGGAGGAGTCGATCGATCCGTCGCCCACCAATTGCAGGCGGCCAAACTGGACGAGGGTCGTGCCGCTATAGGTGTTGGCCTCGGATAGCTTCGTGATCGAATTCGTGTAGTAGGCCGTCGTCCAGTGGTTGTCGACCGTGACGTTGCCGACAGCGGAACTTTCCGAGATCACGCCGTTTATGTTCAGCGTGTTGACCGCCGCGAAGTTGTCGGCGTTGCCGCCGGCCTCCAGTGTCAGGGTGGCGTTTGTCGTGAAGACAATGGTTCCATTGACCGTCACGGAACCATCGTTGCCGGCGAGGCCGGTGGTGGCAGTCATGGCCATGCGGGAATCGGCCTGCACCACGATGTTGTTGGCAACCGCATAATCCAGGTTGGTGGCGGTATTGATGAAGCCGCGCAAATTGGCTCCATTCAGCGTGATGTTCCCGGAACCGAACAGGTTGTCGTTCCGGAACTGCACCACGCCAGCATCCATGACGATGCCGCCGGAGAAGCCTGACATATTCAGGGCGGTATTGAGCAGGATCGTGCCCTTGTCGGAAGTGCGCAAGGTGCCCGCGCCGGAAAGCGTTCCGCCAAGCTGCGTCACGATGTTGAGCGCATTGTCGACTTCGAGTTCGGCACCCTCGCCCACGGTTAAATTCCCGTTCCATTGCGCCGTGCCGCTGGTGTTGTACAAGCGCATGTCGCCCTGCGCCTCGATGGCCGATGTGCGCGCAACCCCTGTAACGGACACCTGCTTTCCGTCCGATCCCGCTGCACCGACGATCTTGTTGCCCAGCGTATAGGTCGCCATGTCCAGGGAGGCGCCGTTGGTCAGCACCACATTCCCGGCTGAATTCCCGAGCGAGCTGTTGGCCAGCATCTTGGCTGAAACATTGTTGAGCGTGGTGCCGCCGGTATAGGTGGAGGCCAGGCCAAACTCGACTTTGTTCCCCCCCGTGCCGTTGTAAACCAAGGTGATGTCCGGGGTTTCTACCCAATTGTTGCTGATCTTCAGGATGCCGCTGCCCGCATGGTTGAAGGTGATCGTGTTGGTGTCATTGGTCGAAGCCCATTTGGTGGATTTCAAAGCCACGTTGTTGGTTACGCCCGAGGCGATGTCGAAGCCGGTCTTGACCACGATCCGGTTGTCCGCGCTGCCGCCCACATTGAAGCCCAGATCGTACAGGACGCCGCTGGAATTGGTCAGGCTGTTTATCCCGGACGCGACATAGACGACCTCCGAATAGACCCGGTAGGCGGGACTGGCGCTGTTGACCACCAAATCTCCCGTAGCAATGGCCCAGCTATTGAAGCCCGATCCCCCGATCAGCCAATTGCGGATATTTCCGGGGTTCGTCGGCGCCGAAGCCGGCGACCATTGGTTGGCCGCGTTCAGCAATCGTGCAACGCCCACGTATTCGTTTGTCGTCGCTGCGGTTGCAATCCCCGCGACACACCATGGCAACAACACTATCCATGACTTTTTCATCATTCTCCTCCATGTTTTGGCCCGTTCCATGCAACTTCGCTACCCGCACATCCTTAGCAAACAACATGAATACAGTAAACATTGTCATTTGTAAATGAATTTCCAGCGCGAATCGGGTAGTGCTGGACTGCAAATTAAAGCACGCAGGCATCGAGACTGGCTGGACGCTTTAATCCATGCCTACCCATCAACCGCACCCTATAGACCGGATTGCAGGATGTCCGGATGGGCCGGGACTTCCGGACATCACTCCTTGGCGCCGTAAAAGGCGTCGGTGCGCGGTTTGTCGACCTGCAGGCGGCCATCGACCCATTTCATCGCCACGATGGCCGGGCGCGTATCCAGGCCCTCCGGATTGTTTTTATTGCCGGGATTCCAGAAAACACAACCCCACCAAAGGCCTTCGTGATCCTGGAAAAAATTGCCGTGCCCGCCGCCGCTGATGGTGTTGCGCATCTCGCCGTACGGCCCGTAAATGGAATCCGCCGACGCCACGAGCGGATCGTAGCTGTATTTTTTCATCCCCTTGCCGTGGTCGTAGGTGTGCAGGGCGGGATCGCTTGATTCGACGCTCCAGGAGGTGGTGCTGAAGTGGTAGCGTCCGTTGGCCTTGAAGAGGTAGGCCCCTTCGGCATGGCGCACGCCCTTGATCGGCAGATAGGCCGGCTCCCGCGGCGCTTCGGCCAAGCCGGAAAAATCCGGTTTGATCCGCGCGATGCCATGCGCCTGATAGACAAAATAGCCGGTGCCGTCGTCATCGATAAAAAGGTTGGCGTCGATTTCGTCCGTCAGCGGGCGGTCCGGCTGGATATCCACATAGGGGCCCTCGGCCTTGCCCGAAACGCTCCGCAGCATGAAGGTGGCCCCTTTCAGCTTGTGGCCGATATGGTGCTCGCCCGGAATCCAGATGTTGTGATTGATCGCCCCGACGATGAAGAAGGTTTTCTGCGACGGGACATAATGGATTTCGTTGGCCCAGGCGCAGCGGCGAATGTGGTGCGTTTTGGCCAAGGCCTTCGGATCGCGCGGCAGTTGATCACGCGACAATACCTGTCCCGGCGAGGAATAGTCTTTGGGCCAGACATAGTATTGGCTGATCCAGCTATCCATTTTATCCAGATCCACCACCAATCCCAGCGGCTCCCAGTCCTTCAAATTTCTCGATTTCCAGAGATGGATGCCCGAGTTGTATGCGACCGATCCGCCATCATGCATGGCTGTGCCGGTCAGGTAATACCAGCCGTCGGGCCCGGGGCAAATCTGCGTGTCGCGGATCGGCGTGTCGAAGAGCGGCCGGACCGAGGCGGGAATCTGCGTGGCCGGATCGTGTACATCCACCATGCCGTAGGGAATGGCGGGCTTGCCGACCGCTGCCAAGACCAGTGCGGCGCAAACGGCGCCCGATCGCATCATGTTATTCATTCCCTACCTCCCCTGCGTTTCCTTTCGGCCCGTCATAGTCGTAGGTGAATCCATCGATATCGATCCAGCCTTTTTCTTCGCTGTTCATGCTGTAGAACCCGACCGCGTTGGCGGTGAAGCCCGCAAAGCGCAACCGAACCTCCTCGCCCAGCTGGGTGAAGGTTTTTCCGTCCAGGCTGTAGAAAAAGGTCGCCAATCCGTTTTCGACCTGCGATCGCAACCAGATCTCCGGCTGCTCCAGCACCGGGACCTGGGTCACGCGGACGGGAGCTTTTGCCGTGGCGGACTTGAAGAACAGCTGCATGTTGCCGGAGTCCTTCTTGACGCCAATCACGTGGTTGTCGCTTGCCGAAATATGCAATCCGCCCTCCTGCCCGTCCGCCATGCCCGCGAGATCGAGCTTGGCGGTCATGACGTTGTGGTGCCGCCCCATCATGCGCTGCCCGACGAGGTTGGGCAGCTGGTCAAGGCTTCCCGGCTTTTCCTTTGTGAGACGTACGCAGGCTTTCAGCCGCAGGAACCCGGGACGTTCGGTCAACGACCAGCGATCCATCCGGGGATTGAAGCGCCAGTACCATTGCGGCCCGAGTTCGGGTTTGCCGAAGTCGTCGTCGGTGGCCGGTGCGGCGACCGGAAATCCGGCGATCGGTTTTTTATGTTCCCAAACCACTTCGCCGATGCCGTTGCCGTCGGTATCCACCCCGATCAGCGGCCAGCCCTCCTTCCACACCACCGGTTCGAGCATCTGCGGCCGTCCGTTGTAGCGCTCCTCCGCCAGGCCGCGGGCCAGCTGGTGGATGAACCACCACGAACCGTCGTCCAGCTTCAGCAGTGTGCCTTGCGACGGGCAGCGGTCCGTGCCGTTTCCGTTCTCCAGCACCACGCGGCTTTCCCACGGGCCTTCCATGCGCTTTGCCCGGCTGATCACCTGCTCGCGCGTGTTTTTGCCGTGGGCATAGGTGTTCATGGCATAATAGATGCCGTCGAACTTGTAGAGCTTGGCGGATTCGCCGCGCAGCGTCTGGGTGACGGTGATCCCCTGGCCGTCGTTCGTTAGCAATTTGTCGCCCGCCCAGGCCATCGGATAGACGTCGCCTTGAATGGCGAACCACGCCTGCTTGGTTTCCAGATCCCACATCACCCCCGGATCCGTGCTGTCAACCGAGGAACCATCCGCCCAGGTGATCTCCTTCGGCTCGCTCCACGGCCCCTCCATGCTTTTGGCCTTCGAATAAAGGATCATGTATTTCCCGCCCGGTTTTTTGCCGCGCGTGTTGTAGCACCAATAGGCGAAATAGTGTTCGCCATCGTAGCCGAAGGAGCCGGCCCAGGTCGCGCGGCTGACCATGAAGTCGTTCCCAAGGTTGAAGTTTTTATCGAAGGTGATCGGGGCGGGCATGATGTGATTGGAGAATTCCCAGTTCACCAGGTCCTTCGATTTCAGAATGGTCATGCCCGGCACAAAATGGCAGGTGGACGACATCATGTAGAAGGTGTCGCCCACGCGGATCACGTCGTTGTCGGGATAGTTGGATTCCAGGATCGGGTTTTTGTAGGTGCCGTCGCCTTGGTCGCCCCAGCTTCCGGTCTGCTGCGCAGCGGCGATGTGCCCGGCCAGTACGATTACGACCGCTGATTTAATTACCCATTTCATGTTCCGTTGCTCCTCCGCTTGCCATTTCCGAATAGGGCGCTTCCTCGCTACGATACCCATCGTCCGCATTTCATTCCTGAATTTCCGCCGCCTCCCAAACACCGTTTCCATCGGCATCGCGGCGTTTGAAGAGTTGCTCAAGGGCCGAAACCTTTTCGGTGCGTCCGGCAAGATATTCCTCCCAGGTCACATTGCCGTCCTGGTTCTTATCCCGTTGCTTGAATAGCTGCTCGTCGGACGGGCCCGTTTTGGCGGAGGCATCCTTTTTCGCCTGCCGTTTTCCACCGCTCCGGTCACCCTTTGCATCGGCAGTCGGCGTTGGCC
This sequence comes from Pontiella sp., assembly GCA_041740875.1. Taxonomy (GTDB): domain Bacteria; phylum Verrucomicrobiota; class Kiritimatiellia; order Kiritimatiellales; family Pontiellaceae; genus Pontiella. The sequence goes on from JBGSLE010000181.1 coordinate 14,527, forward strand.
CGCCGCGCTTTCCGTCAAGGTACCAGTCATAGTATTCGGTGGCGGCCTTGCTCATGCCATCCGACTTCTGCGCCCATATGCCCGGCGGCGAAAGGGTCGCGGCCCATTTCTCCAGATCGGCGCGCAGGGTCGCGGCAATTTCGGGGTGGGCGGCAAGCACGTTGTGCTTCTCCTCGAAGTCGGCCTCCATGTCGAAGAGGTATTCGCGGTCGTCGCTACGCAGGTATTTCCATTGGCCCTTGCGGATGGCGGACTGGCCAAGCCAGCGCCAGTAGAGCGCGTCGTGCGGCGCCCCCGTTTTTTCCCCAGCCAGATACGGAAGCAGATTGACGCCGTCGAGCGCCGGATCGTCCGGCAGCCCGGCCAGCGCGGTGGCGGTTTTGGCAACGTCGAGGGTAATCACCGGGTGGGAATAGACCTGCCCGCCGGGAATGCGCCCCTTCCAATGCACCACGTACGGCACGCGGATGCCGCCCTCGGTCAGCATCCCCTTTTCGCCGTTCATCGGATCGTTGAGCGAGCCGTCCCAGCCCGGCCCGCCGCCGGGCGCATCGGCCTTGTGGATCTTGAGCGGCGCGCCGTTGTCGCCGATCACAAAGATGAGCGTATTCTCCTCCAGCCCGTGCGCGCAGGGTTTCCATGATCGTCCCGACGCCGTCGTCTACGGCCGAGAGCATGGCGAGCGCCTGCCGCCGGCGCTCCGGCATCTCGCCCGGGAACCGATCCAAATACTTCTTCGGGGCATCCAGCGGGACGTGCGGCGCGCGGAAGGCGAGGTAGAAGAAAAACGGCTGGCCCTTGAACCGCTCGATGAAGGCGCAGGCCGCCGCGCTGCACGCGTCGAGGTGGTACATGCCGCTCGTTTCCGGGCCGAACGGAACATCCTTGCCATCGAGTCCGAAGTTGGCTGTTCCCGGCTGGCTGCTGTTTTTGTAGAAGACCTGGTCGAAGCCGTGGTCGGTGATCTTGCCGCCCGGCCCCAAATGCCACTTGCCCGCCATGCCGGTCGCATAGCCCGCCTGCTTCAGCCGCTCGGCGATCGACCGCGAGGCATTGAAGCCGTCCAGCCCGCCGGGCGCACTGAACTCGGTGTTCGACTCCAGCCCCAGCTTGTTCTGGTATTGCCCGCTCATCAACCCGCCGCGCGACGGCACGCACTGCGGCGCGGTGACATAGCCGGAGGTGAAACGCACGCCTTCGTTGCCGAGCCGGTCGATGTT
>JBGSLE010000182.1:0-10448 GCA_041740875.1 Pontiella sp.
ATCGCTGGCCACCAGGATGCGGTAGGCGGACTGCTGCGTACCGCGCCGCGACGACTCCACGATCCAGCCCAGCCGCGGTGCGCGCGCATCGATGCCCAGTGGCGCGGCTTGGTATTCGCAGGTGGGGCGGAGGACGGTGACGAGGTCGGCGGCGTGCGCCGGCAGGATGAAAAGCGCAAGGCATGCGAGGGAGACATTGAGTGCTAGCGGGACGCGATTCGTTTTTTTCATGGATACCTCGTTGATCCTAGCGGCGAACGGAGCGCTAATTGCTCTCCACGGAAAAAACAACCTGTCCTTGGATCGGGCCGGACCGTTGTTGCGGCTCGCCCTGCGGGCCGAGTTGCTCCGCCGATTTGAATTTGGTGCCAACGGACGGAACCTGGTGGAAAAGGAAGAGGCCGCCGGTGGGCGGGTAGGCCCAGATGGCGTTTTTCGGGTCGTTCCCGTTCGCGGGGCGCAAGACGCCGAGGTCGCTGCCGCGCGGCGTATCGACGAGTAGCTGCGCGCCGGATGCGAGGTTGAGCCGCATCCAATCGACGTTGCCGAATACGCCCTTGAACTCAGGCAAGCTCCACGCCGAACCGGCGCAGCCGTCGTTATAGCTGTTTTCCCACAACCCGAATTGAGGGCCTTTCCGGCGGTTGTTCCAAATGCGGTAGGGGCCGTCGCCCAGCCATGTTTTTGATCGGACCGCGCCTTCGTCGAGGTCGAACCCGACCGCGCAGTAGGAGAGTTTATCGGTGATTTCCGCGAACCGGTAATCGAGCGTGACCGATCCGTTGGGCTGGAAGGTCCACGAAAAACGCGATCCGTCGGACGCGTTGGCATCGATTACGACCTGGCTGCCGGTTTGGTTGGCCGATGCCGTCCAGGTGCGGGCGAACGGTAGCGCGGATTTGGAATTGGCCGCATGGAGCACCGGCCCGTTCGCGAATCCGGTCGGCGCGCCGTTCTGGAGAACGGAAAGCAACTGTCCGGTTTTTGGATCAAAGCGCCACTCGTTTTTCCCGACCGCCACCTTCCATTGTTCGCCCTTGAGCAGCTTCGGTTCAGCGGGAATGTGAGCAATGTCGGCCTCGGGTTTGAGTGCCCACGACCAGCGCATGATTTCCGTGCCGTGTGGATCTTTCGCGACCAGTTCGAGCACATCCGCGCCGGCCGCCTTCAGCGGAATCGCCAACACGCCTTTTGCCTGCGGCGGAATGGAGGGCGTTTTCACAACGCCTTGCGCGATGGCGTTCTGCGAACCGGCCGTCATGGTGCGCCAGCCAAAGGAGCACTGGTTCAGGTCGGTGTCGTAATAGCGGTTTTCGACCGGCAACCGTCCGTCGAATCCGGCGGGCAGGGTTTCGAGCGGGATTTGCACCGGCGACCAGATTTCGCGGACGGTGTAATAGCTGGCTTCCTTTTCGCCGTAGGGGCCGACGATTCCATCGGCCGATAGGTTTCCGTCGGTGTCGAGCTTGCCGTTTTGGTCGGTTCGTTCGATGGCTGCGTCTTCCCAGCACCACAGCACGCCTCCGGCACCCGATTTGGACGAGCAAATGGCCGCCCAGAAATCCTCCAAGCCGGCGCCGTGCCCGCCGTCGTAAAGGCCGTGCAGCATTTCGGTCGGCAGGTAGAGCCGGGAGTCTTTGAGTTTATCCTGTAGCGCGCCGTAGTGGGGATAGTGGGAGGTGTCCAGCGCTTCGTGGTAGGCCCACGGGTGGAGGACCGGGCGGTCTTGCAAGTCGAGTAGATGGTACAGCTCATCCACCTCCAGGTTGAAGCCTCCTTCGTTGCCGTTGGCCCAGAGGATGACCGCCGGATGGTTCTGGTACATCGCCACCAGTTCGCAGACCAGGTTGCGGGCAATCGGAGTGTCGATGGACGGCTTCTGCCAGGTACACAGCTCCAAAATCGCCAGGAGCCCGAGTTCGTCGCACGCCTGCATGAAATCCGTCGTAGGAGGAAGATGCGAACGCACCAGGTTGGCATTCATCGCCTTGATCGCGCGGGCATCGTTCCATTCGGTTTCGGCATCGATCGCGCGTGCCGTGCGGGGGTGGAAGGTATTGCGGTTGACGCCTTGGATGAGGATTTTCTTGCCGTTCAGGTAGAGTCCATCCTCCGGCTTTAGCTCGAAGGTGCGGAAGCCGAAGCGCTCCGTTTTTTCAAAGACGGTTTTTCCCTTTTTCTGGAGCGAAACGCGGACTTGATAGAGGTTCGGGTGTTCGGGCGACCAGAGCGCGGGGTCGTTGATTTTCGTCTCCAACCGAACCCGTCCAGCACCGCCGCGAATGGGTGCGGAAAAGGGTTTCCCGACCGCCACGCCATCGCGCGTTTGGAGTTGCGCGACGACCTCGTCGACAAAGATATCGGATGGTTTGCTCCTAAGCATGTTGTTATGGATTTGAGGGAAGACCTCCATCGCAAACCGTCCGTCGGCCCGCGCATCGATCGCGACGCGGTGGATAAATTCAACGGGTAGGATTTCCAGATAGACCGGGCGGTAGATGCCGCCGAAAACCCAGAAGTCCGCCTTCCGTTCGGCTTGGTCGAGACTGTCGTTGCTTGGCTTTTTGGCGACCTTCACCTCCAGCTCGTTCTCCTGGCCATATTTGAGCTGGTCTTTTCCCAGGAGGAAGCGGAACGGGGAGTAGCCGCCCTGGTTGGGCGCACCGACAGCGACGCCGTTGACCTTTACCGTGGTTTCGGTCATCGCCCCTTCGAAGACCAGCCGCACGAGCTGGTCCTTCCACTCCGGCGGTGCCATGAAGCGGGTGCGGTAGGTGCCGGTTTCGCTGTTCTTCTTGTTGGGTGGAACATGGCCATAGTCGTACCCGCCGAACCCGTGCTGCTCCCAATTCGACGGAACCGGAATCGTTGTCCATTCGCCGCTGCGGCGTCCGGCGGAGCAGAAAAACTCCCACGCGACGGCGTCCGCCGGCCCTTTGCCCGAAAGATAAACGCGCTCGGCCGTCAACCCGGCCTGCGCCGACAGCGCAAGCCCGGCGAATCCGGCGATCAGTAAAAGATGAAGTTTCATGCTAAGCCTCCGAAGATGGGAACGATGTGGCGATTCAAGAGGTTCTCGGTCACGTTGCGTCCAACGATCACGCAATGTTCATCCAGCGCACGGGTAAATTCATCGCCGAGTTCGTAGGCGACCTTGTAGGCCACGTGGAGCAACTGCCGGAAGCTGGCGTTGTAGTCCGTGCAGGCCGGATCGTGGCGCAGCGCCTTCGCAAACGCTTCCCCATCCCAGCCCTGAACCGTCTCGGCGGAGGGCAGTTTTTTGGGATCGATATCGATGACCGTCGCATAGGGCGCCGCCAATTCGTCGTAGCGGCTGAGCGCGCCCGCATGGATTTTCTTGGCGACAGCCAATCCGCTGCCGCCGGCTTCCGCCAGCCCGATCACCTCTTCGAGCCAGGTCGTGCCGGCGGTCTTGACGTGCAGCCCGGCCCCGAACCGCTTGATGATCCGGTTGATGGAAGGGTAGATCGAAAACTTGTCGCTGCCCGAATGCACGCTCAGGCGCAGGCTTTTCTTCAGGCCAAACGTTTCGGTCGCTAGGCGCAGCGCGGCGACGTCGCGCTCAAACTCATTGGCGAATCCGGCCACGTCGCCCGCATAATCGACGCCCTTGTTGAAGCGTCCGCTAAATTTCGGGGCGATCGTATCCACTGGAATGCCCTCGCCGGTGATCATGGCCAGAATGAAAAACAGCTCGACCGGCGATTGCGGATCGTCGGTTTCGTCCATCGACACCTCGACCGCGAACCCGCCGCGCTTACGCTCGGCCACGTGGCGGTAGATGCGCCCCGCCTCCTGCACCGCAAAGAGGTATTTCCGGGCAATCTTCCGCAGGTCGGCGGCAGACGCTTCCAGCGCGCCTTCCACGCCGGGCAAGACAAGCGTCCCAACGTGCCCGGCCATCGATTGGACAAACGCATCCACGTCCGCCTCGTCCGCCGCCTTGCCAATGAAATCGGCGACATCGAGGGTGAAAAAGTCGGAGGCATCGACGAAGCGGTCGACGGTTTTCAGCGAGATGTGGTCGGCGTCCACAAAATAGGGTTTGTTCCAGCCCAGCGCCTTGACCGCGGCATCCGCTTCGGCACGGACCGAATCCGGCGCGGTATGGACGGTGGCATGCTCCCGGTTCGACTTGTTCCATACCGGGAAAACCTCGATCCCCATTTCCCGGGCCGCCAAAAATGCTGCCAGCTGTGCTTCGCCTTGGCGGCCAAACCGGTCGCCGCAGCCCATCGTGCATAGTGCTCCGTCCATCGAATCGACTCCTCGTTATCCAGTTATAATACGGGACCGCCGCTAAACCGGGCGGGATGCCAATTGAAAAAGAACTCGATATGTAGCCGGTGAATCGATAAACCACCAGATTAAATGCAAACGACAATTTGGCCCACCATGAATCTAAAACCGCGTCTAATCCTTCCCATCCTGCTTTGCGCGGGAGTGGCGTGCCTTGCGGCCAGCGATGCTTCGCGCAACACGGTGGCGCTGGCCACCGACTGGACCTTCAACTATTTGCCCGAAGGCGAGGTGGACGAATCGGTCGCGGCGGTGTCGTTCGATGATTCGACTTGGTCGCTGGCGGCGATTCCGCACACATGGCAAACCTACGAAACGACGAAGGAACTGCATCCGTTCATCCGCAGCGCCAGCGAAAGGGATGATCCGTACTGGTGGAAAGGGTGGGGCTACTACCGGAAACGGTTTGTGGTTGCGGAAGCGTTGCGGGAGCAACTCATTACCATCGAGTTCGACGGCGTCCAGAAATATGCCCGCATCTACCTGAATGGCGAATTTGTGGGCGACCACAAAGGCGGCTACACCTCGTTCTATTTCGACCTGACCCCGTTGATCCGGTTCGGCGAAGAGAATGTGCTCGTCGTGGCGGCGAGCAACCGGCGCGACGACCCGTTCCGGATTCCGCCGATGACCGCCGGAAACTGGAACGTGTACGGCGGCATCTATCGCGACGTGCGGCTGGTGGCGAAGAACAAGATCCACATCCCGTACCAAGGTAGCTACAGGCACGAAGGCGGCACGTTCGTCACGACGCCCGTGGTCAACGAAAGGGAGGCGCGGGTAAACATTAAAACCTACGTCAAAAACGATACGGAAGCGCCCGCCGAAGTGACGCTCAAAACCACCATCGTTTCGCCGCAGGGCACGCGGATCGAAACGCTGGAGAAAAAAGGGCCGCTCGCGCCCGGAGCGTTGTTTACATTCGAGCAAGAGTCGTCGCTCCTCAAGCAGCCGCAGCTGTGGCATCCCGCATCGCCGCGGGTGTACCGCGTGGAGTCGGCGGTTTATGTCGATGGACAGCTGAAGGACACCTTCGAAAGCCCGCTCGGGTTCCGCTGGTTCACGTGGGATTTCGAGAAGAACGACCTGTGGGTGAATGGGGAACGGCTGCCGATCCGGGGCATGAACCGCCACCAGGAATATCCGTGGGTCGGCGATGCCATTCCCAAATGGCTGACCGCGCAGGACTATCAGGACATGCGCGAAAACCTAGGGATCAACTTTATCCGGCCGGCGCACTATCCCAACGATCCGCAGGTGCTCCAGCTTGCTGACCAACTCGGCATGGTCGTTGTGGAGGAGGTGCCGAACATTAAATCGATCGACTTCGACGAGGGGGTTCAGAAACAAAACGTGCAGGAGATGGTCCGGCGCGACCGCAACCATCCCTCCATCTTTTTCTGGAGCGTGGGGAATGAAACCAGCGATGCCGCCGATTCGAAGTGGGTGGTAGAAGAGGACCAAACGCGGCTGGTGCATGCGCGCAAGGCCAAGGACGCGGGCGGCTTTGTCGACCACGACCACACCAACCTCGACATGGAAAATCTGCTGCGGGTGACGGTGCGCGGATTTTTCGACGACGAAGATGCGCCGCAAGGCCGCGACCTGAAGCCCAAGGATGGCCAGTGGTGCGGCACGGAAGCGTGGCAGCACGAGCAGGGCATGATCGAAGACGGAAGCGTTCGCGGATCGCTGAAAAAGAATACGGTGCTCTGGCTTTACGAAGACCACGGCGCCGACCGCGAATACAAAAACAGCCCGCTCAAGCACATCAACTACAAGGGCTGGGTCGATCTCTACCGCTTCCCGAAATATGCCTACTACCTCACGCAAGCCATGTTCACCGAGCGGCCGATGGTTTTTATCCAACCCCATCTCTGGACGCCGAACCATCTGGGGCAGCGCCGCGATTTTGTCGTCAACTCGAACGGCGATAAGGTGGAGCTTTTCGTGGACAGCCAAAAGGTGGGCGAGGCGCGGCCGACCGTCGAGGGCTATCGCACCGTCACCTTCCGCAACATTGAGGTGCGGGAGGGTAGCTTGAAAGCGGTCGCAACCAAAGACGGTAAAACCGTGGCAAGCACGGTGGCGATGAGCGGGAAACCGGCGCGGCTGACCCTGGCGGTTTCGCACGCTGAAATCGCGGCGGGGAAAACCGATATGGCGATCGTGGCCGCCGATATCGTGGATAAAAATGGCAACCGCGTGGTTCACGCCGACTTTCCGCTGGACTGGAGCGTGGAAGGCGCGGCGTCGCTGATCGGTCCGCCCCGGTATGAAACCGACTTCAACCGGTTCGAGGCGATGGAGGGGTCGGGTTACATCCGCGTGCCGGTCAGCAACATTATCCGCTCAGCCCAGCGTCCGGGGAAGGCGACCATCACCGTCAGCTCCCCCGGATTGGAGCCGGCCCGTGTCGAAGTCGATGTGCTGCCCGCCGCGCTACCGGCCGATGGAATTACATGGTCGCCCTTGGCCGAAGCGGGCCGTCTGGACGTGGTTCGGCGAGAGGATTTCCATGCCGGGCAAATCAACGGCAAGGAGCTGGGCCACATACTTAGCGGCAGCATGAAATTCGGTCCGCCGCGCCAAAAAAAGACCCTGGAAGCCTTCACGCGCTTCCTCGGGGAAAACAACCCCGAGTTCGACAAAAAGCTCCCCGAATCCATCGTGTTTATCGACTATTTCAAGGAATATTTCCTGCGCATGAACGGGGAGTTGATCGGCGACGATTTCAACTTTATGGCCGACCAATACAACGACTGCCGAGCCATCGTCAAGGCCATCGAAGCCAGCGCATTGCCCGCCGAAATGATCACTGCGCTGCGCAAGGAGTACGCGCGCAAAATCATCGGCAAGGGCGAATCGGTCAACCTCGCGGAAGCCATAGACAGTTTCGCCAACCTACCTGCGGAACGAATGATCCTGCGCTGGGAAAACCAACCCGAAAAAGGGGATCCCTTCCTTGGCGAAGAAAAAACAGGGTTGGCCTACCCCTGCTACAGCACCGACTTGGAGCGGCTGGTGAAACGGGCGTATCCCCGTTTTGGCGAACTCTCCTCCGCGCAGCAATCCGCCTATCTGGACCAAATGGATCGCATCAATCCGCACGTGGCAATCAGCAATGGCAAAACGCTGTTTGTGGAAGGCGCCTTGATATGCCTGGTGAATCCGGGCAAATAAAAACCCGCAACGTGCGTGTTGCGAGTGGTTCAAGGTGGTGGCTGAGGAGGGAATTGAACCCACGACCTACGGATTATGATTCCGCCGCTCTGACCAACTGAGCTACTCAGCCATTGTCGAAAAGAGGTGGGGAAGATAGTTAAACACCCCTACCTTGGCAAGGGCAATAATCGGCCTTTTTTCGCGTGGCGCGATTGGCTTGTCTTTGCACTTGCGCGGCCGGTGGCCATTGCGCATATTCCCCCGATCTTCAGGGCAGGGCGCAATCCCCGACCGGCGGTTACAGTCCGCGAGCGTTTCCCGTTTCGGAAAGGCACGACGCAGTGAAATTCTGCGACCGACAGTTATAGTCTGGATGAAAGAAGATATGGAATGCCTTGTGTCCAAAAACACCCTGAAGCCGTACGTGATTCAGGGTTTTTTTTTCTGTTAGGAGCAGGTATGAAAGAGCGTGTTTTCGATCCGATCGAGGATGTGATCGAAGCCTTCCGCAACGGCGAAATCATCGTCATGACCGACGATGAGTGCCGCGAAAACGAGGGCGATTTGATTTGCGCGGCCGAAAAGGCCACGCCGGATGCCATCAATTTCATGATCACCCATGCCCGCGGGCTGGTGTGCATGCCGATGGAGGGGCGGCAGTTGGCGCGCCTGGGGCTGGCGCACATGGTGCCGGCGCATTCGTCGGACAAGTACCACACGGCCTTCATGGATTCGGTCGATGTCCGCAAGGGGACGACCACGGGCATCAGCGCCTCCGACCGCGCCAAGACGGTGCAGGCGCTCATCGACGAAAAGAGCCAGGCGGGCGACTTCATCAAGCCCGGCCACCTCTTTCCGCTCAAGGCGGTTTCCGGCGGCGTGCTGGAGCGCGCGGGCCACACCGAGGGTTCGGTCGATCTCGCCCGCATTTGCGGGCTCACGCCGGCGGCCGTCATCTGCGAAGTCCTGCGCGCCGACGGCGAAATGATGCGCGTGCCGGAACTGCGGAAGTTCGCCAACACGCACAAGCTAAAGATGACGGCGGTTTCGGAAATCGTCAAATACCGCTATATCCACGACAATTTGATCCAGCTCGAACGCGAAATCAACATGCCGACCGATACGGGGCCGTTCCGCCTGAAACTCTACAGTTCCATCGTCGACCACAAGGATCACTTGGCCCTCGTGTGCGGCAACGCCGGATCCGGCAAAGAGCCGCTCGTACGCGTCCACAGCGAATGCCTGACCGGCGATGTGTTCCACTCCCAGCGCTGCGACTGCGGCGCCCAGCTGCACGCCGCGATGAAGTCCATCCAGGCGCATGGCTATGGCGCGATCGTCTACATGCGGCAGGAGGGGCGGGGCATCGGGCTGGCCAAAAAGCTCCACGCCTACGAACTCCAGGAAAAGGGCATGGATACCGTCGAGGCCAACGAACATCTCGGCTTCGAAGCCGACCTGCGCGACTATGGCGTCGGTGCGCAAATCCTGCGCGATCTCGGCATGACCAAGGTTCACCTGCTGACCAACAACCCCGCCAAGATTTCGGGGCTGGACAAGTATGGCATCGAGATCGTGGCGCGCGTGCCGCTCGTGTTGCCGCCGTCGGAATACAACGACTTTTACCTGGCCACCAAGCGCGACAAGATGGGGCACATTATTTAACGTGATACGTGATACGTGAGACGTGATGCAGGAGAGAGACATGGGTAAGGGATTTATAAGCTCTGTTCAGAAGATCGAAGGTATTTGCGGGAACCAAACCGTAGGCAGTCTGGATGCATCCGGCCTGCGCTTCGGAATCGTGGCCAGCCGCTTCAACCATGAGCTGACCGACGAACTCGCGCGCAGCGCCTGCGACTGCCTGCTGCAAAACGGGGCGAAGCCGGAAACCATCGACCTGGTGCGCGTTCCCGGGGCGTACGAGATTCCAGTGGTGGCCGAAAAAATGGCGGCGAGCGGGAAATACGATGCGCTGGTCGTTCTCGGCGTGGTCGTTGAAGGCGAAACCCAGCACGCGCAGATGATCATCGACACCACCGGCCAGGCCATCCTCGACATCGCCTGCCGCCACCGGGTTCCGGTCATCAACGAAATTGTCGGCGTCCGCACCTGGGCGCAGGCCGAGGCGCGCTGCCTCGGCGGAAAAAACACGCGCGGGTGGTACGCGGCCGAAGCGGCCATCGAAACCGCCCGCGTCTACAAGCAACTTGGATAGTTTTTTATGGAAAAGAAAAAAGTCAACGGCCGCCGCGAGACCCGCGAATGGATCATGCAATTCCTCTTCCAGCTCGATTTCAATCCCGAGCCGATCGATATCGCCCTGAAGGATTTCTGGGAGGAGAGAACCCCGTCAGATCGCGAAAAAATCTACGCCGAGGAGATCATCAAGGGCGTGGTGCAACGCAAGACTGAACTCGACGAGCGCCTTTCGCAATACGCCACCCGCTGGAACTCCGACCGCATGGGGGCCGTTGACCGCACCGTGATGCGCGTGGCCCTCTTTGAAATGCTCTACCGCGAGGACATCCCGCCGATCGTCTCGATCAACGAGGCGGTCCACTTCGCGAAGGACTTCAGCAGCTTCCAGTCCGGCCGCTTCGTTAATGGCGTGCTCGACCGCATCCGCAAGGATATCGACCGGCCGGCCCGCACCACCTACAAGCCGCAGGGAGGCGTATAATGGCCGGTTGGGCGTCCGCTCTCGCCAAGACCCGCAACCTCATCCAGAAGGTCTTTGCGCCGACGGCCAAAGACCCCGGTGATTGGTCGGTCGACGAGTTGGAGGAGACGCTCCTGCGGTCCGATGTACCCGCCCGCCTGGCGATGGAGATTGCCGGCGAGCTGGCTTCCGCTTCGCGCAAGGCCTCACGCCGGGAACGGTTGCGCGTCCGGCTGCTGGAAGCGCTCGGCGATTCCGTCCCGTTCGGCTGGCCCGCCGCGCCCAAGCCTTTTGTCGTGAT
>JBGSLE010000183.1:0-3928 GCA_041740875.1 Pontiella sp.
TGCGCGCTGGCGGCGCTCGCCCGGCCGCTCTGGGGCTTCACGTGGGAAGAGGTCAAGGAGCGCGGGCTGAGCATCATCGTTGCGCTCGATACTTCCAAAAGCATGCTCGCGCAGGACATCAAGCCCAACCGCCTCCAGCAAGCCAAGTGGGGCGTGCGCGACCTGGTGAAGGAGCTGCGCGGCGATCGCATCGGCCTCGTCGCCTTCGCCGGCGACGCCTTCCTGCAATGCCCCGCGACGGTCGACTACGCCGCCGTCCTGATGATGCTCGACGACACCTATGCCGGTATCGTTCCCGTCGGCGGAACCGACCTGTTCCAGGCGCTCGACACCGCGCTCGAAAGCTTTGAAAAGGCCGAAGAGACCCAGGCCGACAAGGTGGTCATCCTGATCTCCGACGGCGAAGGCCACACGGGCGATCCGCTGGCCCTGCTGCCCCGCCTGAAGGAGGAGAAGATCCGCGTCTTCGCCATCGGCGTCGGCACCTTGCAGGGCGAATTGATCCAAACCTCCGAAGGCTTTGTGAAAGACCAGCAGGGCAACGTGGTGAAAAGCGCGCTCAACGAAGGCGTGCTCGAACGCCTCGCCTTCGAAACCGGCGGGTTCTACGTCCGCTCCGCGCCCGGCGATTTCGGCCTCGAGCGCGTCTACCGGCAGGGCATCGCCCAGCTCCAGCGCGAGGAGCGCGAATCGCGCATGACCAAAAGCTGGACCGAGCGCTTCCAGTGGCTCGTGGGGGCGTCGCTCCTCTTGCTGGTGTCCGAGGCGGCCATCCGTCCAACGAAAGGAGGCCGGCGATGAGAAGCCTCTTATTGATGATTTCCGATTTCCGATTTCCGATTGATTTCCTTGGGATGCGTCTGGGCTCTGCCATGCAGTCGGCAATCGGCAATCGGCAATTCTACTGGCCCTCAGCGTTGCAACGCTTGGCGCCTTTGCCGAGGAGACGCCGCGCACGGCGATGCGCCGGGGGTTGAAGGCCTATGCGGCGGGCGACTACACCAACGCCGTCGCCGCCCTCGAAAAGACCGTCATGGAATTCCCGGACACCGGCCACTACAACCTCGGCAACGCCCGCTACCGTATGGGCGATTTCGAGGCGGCGGAAAAGGCCTACAACGAGGCGCTGCGCACGACCGACCTGGCGCTCCAGGCGAAAGCCTATTTCAACCGCGGCAACGCCCTGCTCGCCCGCACCACGGAGATGCAGGGGCCGGAGCGGATCGGCACGGCCATCGAACTGGCCTTCCAGGCGATGGACCTGTTCGAAAAGGCGATCCTGCTCGATCCGGCGGATTTGGCGGCCAAGCAAAACTTCGAGCGCGCCGCCGCCTTGCGGCTGAAGCTGGAATACAACCTCGGCCAGTGGTATTTCGACCAGGCCGAAGCCCTATTGCCGCAATACAAGGCCAAGGATGCCAAGGCCAACTACCAGCTCGCCAAAAAGCAGTTTGAACACATCCTTGAAAACATCGATCCAACCCACGGCGAAGCGCGGCAGTATCTGCCGAAGATCGCGGAGCGCATCCAGATGCTCGACCTCGCGGTCGAGGCCGCTGAGCACGACCTGCGCACGGCGCTCAAGCAGATCGACGACTACCAGTACATGCTCGCCACGCAGCGGCTGACCACCGAAACCGACGAACGCAAATATGCCTTCGACCTCAAACCCGACCTGAAAAAACAATACGAAGAGACGATCCAGAAAAACCAGGAGGTCCTGAAGATCATCCAGGAACTCTTCCCGGCAACCAACTTGGTAAAATGAAAACGCTCCCCGCCATCCTGCTCCTCCTCGTTGCGGCATCGGCCGCACGCGCGTCCGACGACATCGATGCGTCCTACTTCCATCCGGCGGCCTCGCTGTACATCCACGGCGACGGAGCCGCGGCCAGCAACCTGGTGGCCCAGGGGCTCGCGCTCCATCCCGACGACGGCAAGCTCAAGCGGCTCAAGGAACTGCTCGAAAAACAGCAGGAACAGCAGCAGGACCAGAACCAAGATCAGCAGCAAAACCAAGAGCCGCCGCAGAATCCGGAAGACCAGCAAAACCCCGACCAGGAGCCGCCGCAGGAGGACAACCCGCCGCCCGAACCGCCGCGCGCGGAGCAGATGAGCCAGGACGAAGCCGAACGGTTGCTTGACGCCATGAAACAGGAAGAGGAAAACAAGCGCCTTCAACTCCACCCCGTCATGGGCGCACCGGTCAGGGTCGACAAGGATTGGTGATTCGTGTTCGGAGAACACGAAGGAACATCGAATAGTGAACAAGGAATGATGAACCGCAAAGGAATAGCCCTACGCTTGCCGAAATGGATGCCTCGACATTCATTATTCCTTGTTCTGCATTCGATATTCGCAAGTGCCCTTTCCGCCTTTGCGGCGGATGTACAGATGAGCATCCAGCCGCAGCTCATCAGCCTGCTCGACCGCGCCGTGCTCAAGATCGAGTTCATCGACACGAAGGGCGACGCCGTCGATATTCCCGCCGTGGACGGCCTCCAGATCCAATACCAGGGGCAAAGCTCGGAGACGCGCATCGTCAATATGCAGAGCAGTTCAAAGGTGGTGCATACCTACGTGGTCACCCCCTCCAAGATCGGCGACTACACCATCGGCCCCGTCACCTGCAAATACAAGGGCGGCGAAAAGGAGGTCACGGCCCAGCTGCGCGTGATCAAGCCCAAGGACGACCCGGAGGCCCAGCAGCTTTCGGAAATCATGTTTTCGCGGATCGCGGCCGACCGGGAAACGCTGCACGTCCAGGAGCCGTTCGGCCTGGAACTCAAGGTCTACATCCGCGACGGCGTGCAGATCGACGGCAACTTCAGCATCCGCGGCGGCCTGCCCGAAAGCGGCATGGACGGCGACCTGGAGTGGAACATCGCCAACCGGGCGCGCGAGGAGCGCAACGGCTCGATCTTCAACGTCTACACCCTGCGCACCACGGCCAAGACCCTCACGGCCGGCACCTTCACCTTCCAACCGCAAGTCCAGCTCAACGTGGTCATTCCCAGCCAGCGCCGCCGCTCCTTCGGCTTTGACGACCCCTTCTTCGGCGACCTCTTCGGGCGGCAGGAGACGCGGCCCTTCGTCCTCGACTGCAATACGCTCGAAATCGAGGTCAAACCCGTGCCGACCGCCGGACGCCCCGACAGCTTTACCGGCGGCGTGGGCGTTTTCGACTTCGACGTCTCCGTGGGCCCGGCCCAGGTGAAGGCCGGCGAGCCGGTTACCGTGAAGATGCGCGTCTCGGGGACGGGCAACCTGTCGCAGATCACCCCGCCGGTGCTGGAGGAAAACCACGACTTCAAGCTCTACGAAGCGCGCACGGTACCCTCCCAAAACCCGAACGAAGTCCGCTTCGAACAGGTGGTCATTCCAAAATCCGAAAGCGTCACCAACCTGCCGTCCATCGCCTTTTCCTATTTCGACACCCGCACCGCCGACTTCCGCACCATCCGGCGCGGCCCCTTCCCCGTACAGGTCGAGGCCATGCCCCAGCAGGCCGCCCAGATCATCGCCACCGCGCCCAGCACCATCATGCCGGAAACCAAGGTGCTTGGCCGCGACATCGTCTACCTCAAACCCCGCCCGAAAACCTGGAAAACCGCCGGCGCCACCCCGTGGCACGCCCGTCCGCAACGGCTTGCCTGCGCGTGCGGATCAGCCGCGTCATAAACGCGAGGTAAAACAGCAGCAGTCCGTAGTTCGCCAACTCCGTCATGGCGGTGGCCGCATAGAGCACGACAGGCGCGTAGATCATCAGCGCCACGCCGATGGCGACCGCCGTCAGGGCTTTCGGCCGCACCAGCAGGCAAAAGGTGAGCGCGCCCAGCGACACCCACAGCCCGTTGATGAGCATGATGCTGGAAAACGTCCACCCCAGCAGCGCGGCGGGGCCCGCGTACAGCAGAATGGGCGTAAG
>JBGSLE010000184.1:0-5483 GCA_041740875.1 Pontiella sp.
TCGCGGCCGCCGCGCCGGTAGGAAGCGATCATGCCGGTCTTGGGATCAAACGCCACTTCGAAGCCGTCGCCCTTGACGGTCGGCTGGGAGAGTTTCAGCCCACCCGCAGAAACAGCCTCCTCCGCTTGGAAGGCACCCGCCAGCGGGAGCTGGTCCCAGGCGATCTCGTGCCCCGCCGGCAGCAAGGCCATGCCGTGCTTGGAGAAAAAGCGCAGGTTCAGCAGGTATTCCCTGCCCGGCTTGGCTATGTTGGGAAGATCCAGCGCCACGACCTTCTCGCCGCGCGCGGGGATGTCGAGGTCGCCGACCGGCCCGGCCGCAACCACCTGGCCGTTTTCAAGGATTTCCCACCGGCCCGTCGCGGCCTCCTGGGCGTTCGAGAAATCGAATCCGTTGCGGATCCGTATTTTTCCACCGGCCAGATCGACTGGTTCGACGTGCAGGTTGCGGTGGACCCATTTGAGCGCCCGGAGTCCGGGATGGGGCGTTCCATCGGCGCCGATGAGGCCGTTGAAACAAAAATTATGGTCGTCGTGGTACTTTTGCTTGTGCCACCCGCCATAGGCGAAAAAGGTCTCCTTGACCGGGCCTTTGCCGATGTTGTGCGCGAATTCGGCGGGAACCGGCTCGCGCATGCCCTGGTCCATCCAGTCCCAGATGAAGGCGCCGCAGTGGGTCGCGTTGGGGTAGATGGTGTCGTTCCAGTATTCCTTGAGGTTGCCGCTGGAATTGCCCATGGCGTGCGAATATTCGCAGAGGATCGAGGGGCGCCCATCGTCCGACAGCCAGTCGTTCCAGGCATACATGCGGGAGTGGAAATCGCCGATGCTCTTGTCGCCCCCCTCGTAATGCACCGGGCGGGAGGGGTCGTAGGCGTGGAGCCATTCGCAGGCCTTGACGAAGTTGGGGCCGCTGCCGGCCTCGTTGCCCAGCGACCAGACCACGACGCAGGGCTGGTTCTTGTCGCGCGCCACCATGCGCTGGATGCGGTTGAGGATTGGCTGCGCCCAGGCCGGATCGTGGGCCAGCGGGTTGTTGGCGTCGTTTTCGTAGTCGTGGCTTTCGATGTTCGCCTCGTCGATGACGTAGATGCCGTGCTCGTTGCAGAGGTCGTACCAGAGCGGATGGTTCGGATAGTGGCTGGTGCGCACGGCGTTAATGTTGTGTTCCTTGAAGAGCCGGATGTCGCGCAGCATCGCTTCGCGGGTCAACACCTGCCCGAGGTCGGGATCGTGCTCGTGGCGGTTCACGCCCTTGAACTTGACCGGAACCCCGTTGAGCAGATAGACGCCGTCGCGGATCTCCGACTGGCGGAAGCCGACGCGCTGCGGAACGACTTCGAGCACCCTGCCCGCCGCATCCTTCAACGTCAGCAGCGCGGTGTAGAGGCAGGGGTTTTCGGCGCTCCACTTTACAGGGTTCGCGATCTTTTTTCCGGGATGCGGAAGGACGTTGAGACCGGCGGCATCGAAGAGGTCGATCTCGACCGTTCCGGTTCCGGCCACCTCGGCCTCGACCTGCAAGACCGCATCGCGGTAGGCGGCATCGAACACGGTGCCGACGCGAAAATCGCGGATGCGGCACGCGGCGCGGGAGGTCAGGTAGACATCGCGGAAAATGCCGCTCAGCCGCCAGAAGTCCTGGTCTTCGAGATAGGAGCCGTCGCACCAGCGGTAGACTTCGACGGCCAGCAGGTTTTTGCCCTCCTTGAGGTGCGGCGTAATGTTGAATTCGGCCGGCGTGCGGCTGTCCTGGCTATAGCCGACCTTGATGCCGTTGACCCAGACGTGGAAGGCCGAGTTGACCCCGTCGAACGTCAAAAAGGTTTCCCGGCCCTTCCAGCCACCAGCGACGGAAAACCAGCAACGGTAGGAACCGACGGGGTTGTCGTCGTGCGGAATGTTGGGCGCATCCTTCGGGAAGGGATAGGTGCGGTTGGAGTAGAGCGGCAGGCCGTAGCCTTGGCGTTCCCAGTTGGAGGGCACGGGGATCGCCTTCCAGGACGAATCGTTAAAGTTGGGTTCGAAAAACTCCTTCGGCCGGTCGGCGGGCTTGGCCACCCAGTGGAATTTCCAGTCGCCGTTGAGCAGCTGGAACCACGGCGATTTCCCGCGGTCCATCGTCAATGCGGAGGCGGCGTCCGGATAGGCGAAAAACGTCGCGCGCGGCGGTTCCGTGCCGATCTGGAGCACGGCGGGATTTTCCCACTCCATCCTGATTTTTTGTTCCGCCAAGGTTTCCATACCCATTCCTGCCGCCGCTGCCATGATGCACAAAACGGTCTTCCGCATAACGCCCTTTCCCCATTTGCATGGCCTTGTTAGCCCAATCCCGCCCGGGTTGGAATAGACGAATTGGCTTATCGGATTGCACAAACTGCCAGTAGGGATGTTCGCGCGGTTTACAGGCCGACCAAGTCGTCGCCGACATAGATCCGGTACGACTTGATCCGCCCCGGCGTTTTAGGGCCGCCTTCGCGCGGGACATATTGGAAGCCCGAGAGCGTTTCCCGGCGGCCCAGGTCGAGAATGAGCCGGTGCGGATGTCCGGGGCCTCCTTTGCTCCAGCGGGTGTGCCAATAGTTGGCGGTCTGTCCGTCGATGGCGTTTTCGGCGGTTCCGTCTTCGCCGTCGCGCTCCTCGCTGTCGACATGCGCAACCGTCCACGTCGCGTGCGGAATGGGGTTGCCTTGCGGATCGAGCAGATCCAGTTCCGCAATCGCGGCATAGGCCTTGCCATCGTGGGCATCCAGGGATTCGATGCAGAAAAATCGGCCGGCGGCGTTTTTGCCGAAACGGACGGTCTGCATATTTCCGCCCGTTTCGAACTTCCCGGCGCTGACGATCTTTTCCGGCGCGAGCTGCGCCACCGTTTTCGGGCGCAGCGCACCGGAGAAATCCTTTTCCGGACGGAGCTCGTCGAGCACCGGCTCCGCAACGCCCGCAATCGACGCTTTTTCCGGACCGACCAGATCGAGGATGGTGATTTGGTTTGCGCCGGGCTTCAGCCACGGACCGGGAACATACATCGTCTGCGTGGGGCCAATGTTCCAGAACCGTCCGAGGCAATGGCCATTGATCCACAACACCCCCTTCCCCCAGTTTCTCATCTCCAGAAAGGTGTCGCCGGGCGTTTTAATGATCACTTCGGCGCGCCAAAATCCGGGGGCGCGGCTGCCTGCACCGGCCTTGTTGAACACCAGGCCAGCGAGCATCGGCGCATCCAGCGGAAGGTTGTAAACCGACCAGTCGCCCAGCGCCACGGCATCCTGGCCGTGTTCGGCAAAAAAGACCGGTGCGTTGATTCCTTTGCGGTCATGCACCTCCTTGCCGAAATTCACATGCCCCATCGCATAGACCAGGATATCGAGCACCGCCGGCTGGTCGCGCGGGGGCAGCATAACGCTGTATTTGCGCGACCGGCGATCGAAGGTATCGATCGGCTTCCCGTCGAGATACACCCAGCCAAAATCATGCACGGCCTCGGTCTTCAGCGCAGCCGCGCCGCCGGCCGGCACAGTGGTGCGGTAGAGGATGCACCCGCGACCTTGGTCGTAGGCCTCCATGTGGCGCGGCGTCTTTTCCTTTTTCGGCGATGGCAGATTGTCGAACACCGCGGCGAAGCGGTCCAGCTCCACCGCATCAAACGCGATGACCGGGTTGCGGGCGGGCGGATCCGGCAGTTTTTCGCCCGGCTGGAGATGGCGGGCCATGAGCTCCCGGGTCTGGAAAAACTTATCCGTGGTCCAGCCGGCTTCGCTGATCGGCGCATCGTAGTCATAGCTGGAGGTGTCGGGCTTGAACGGCCGGTCGGCGCCGGCCCACAAACCGAAGGAGCTGCCCCCGTGCGCCATGTAGATGCTGAACGAGGCCCCGGCGTCGAGCATGTATGCGAGATCCTTGAGGTAGGTCTCCTTGCCGGTGTGGTGCGGGCTGCCCCAGGTATCGAACCAGCCCGGATAAAACTCGCCGCACATCAGCGGACCGGATGGCAGGACTTCGCGCAGCTTCGCAAAACCCTCCTGGGGATTGCTGCCGAAATTGACGACGGGAAACAGGTCGTCGCGGAAGCCCTGCTTGAGCTTGCTGGTGGGATTGCAGGCAAAGAGCGGGACATCGAACCCGGCATCGAGCAGGGCTTTTCGGATCTCCCCCATGTATTCGGCATCGGTGCCGTAGAAACCATATTCGTTTTCGGCCTGGACCATCAGGATCGGCCCGCCACGGGTCACTTGGAGCGGCCCCAGCACCCGGCCGACCTCCTTCAAATAGCGCCGTGCGGCCTCGATGAAGCGGGGGTCGCGGGAACGCATGGCAATGTCTTCGTGCTTCAGCAACCACCAAGGCAGGCCGCCGCCGTCCCATTCGGCGCAGGCATAGGGGCCGGGGCGCAGAATAACCCATAGCCCCTCCGCCTGGGCCAGCCGGCAAAATTCAGCCACATCGGCTTGCCCGTCCCAGCTGAATTCGCCGGGCGTGCGCTCGTGGTAGTTCCAAAACAGGTAGGCGCAAACCGTGTTCATGCCCATCGCCTTGCACATTTGCAGCCGGTGGCGCCAATACTCCCGCGGCACTCGGCTGGAATGGATTTCCCCGCACCGGATCTGGAAGGGTCGGCCATCGAGCAGGAACGATTCCGCCCCTACCGAAAAGGTGTGCCTGGATTCATCGGAGAGGGCGTGGACTCCCGCCGCAAAACAACACTGGAATATGAATAGCGACAATGTCTTGTTGAGCAACGATTTCATCTTCGATTCCTTTCACTCCAGATGCTACTGCCCTTTGAACTGCGCCTGCCCGAAGGTGAAGACCTCCGACGGCGTGCGCGCCTTTTTCATGATGGCTTCGATTTGCCCCACGGTTTCGGGGTGCTCGGCGGCGACATTGCGCTCCTCGCCCGCATCGGCCGAGAGATCGTACAACTCCATCGGCTTGTTGGGTTGCTTGAGCACGTTGTAGCGCACGCCCTTCCACTTGCCCATGCGGACGGCGATCCGTCCGCCGAGTTCGTGGAATTCCCAGTAGAGATAGGGATGTTCCGCCTGGCCGTCGCGGCCCAGCAGGGTCGGCACCATGGAGAGCCCGTCGGTGTTTTTCGGCACCGGCACCCCGGCCAGTTCGGCAAAGGTCGGAACCATGTCCCAGAAGGCCGAGACGTGTTGCGAGGTTTTCCCCGCCGGAACCTTGCCGGGCCAGCAGGCGATCATCGGCACATGCATGCCGCCTTCGTAGAGGTCGCGCTTGTGGCCGCGGTACGGGCCGTTGCTGTTGAAGAAATCGGGATCGGCCCCGCCCTCCTGGTGCGGGCCGTTGTCGGAGGTGAAGACGATCAGCGTTTTTTCCGATAGGCCGAGTTCCTCGACCTTTTTCACGATCTCGCCGACCTGGTCGTCGAGCAGGGTGACCATCGCCGCGAAGGCGGCGCGCGGTTCCGGCTGGGACTGGTAGCGGCCATCGCGCAGCTCGGGGCCGTCGTCCAGCCCC
>JBGSLE010000185.1:0-2949 GCA_041740875.1 Pontiella sp.
GTATCGAGGAACACCATCTGCCCGCGCGGCTCCGTCAGGATCGCCCGGATCACGTTGCGCGTGGTTTGGACGGTATCGCTGACAATGCTCACCTTTTCGCCGAGCAGCTGGTTGACGAGCGTCGATTTGCCGACATTGGTGCGCCCGACGATCGCGACGACGCCCGCCTTTCCGGCGGCTGGTGCTGGCTGGGTTTCTTCTTGCATGGGCGCGGGTTGTAGCACATCCGTCCCCAAATGCGTAAAGAACATTCGCGGCCCCGCTTTTCGCGTTGCGCCGCCTGCGCCCTTTATCTATGTTCAGCAAGCCATGAAAAAACGCCTCCTTGCCATCCTCGCCCTGCTCGCCGCCGTCCCCGCATTCGCCCAGATCAACAACGCCGTCCAAAAACCCGTTTCGGTCGACATCGACGGCTACGCCGCCCGGGTGAACGACCGGATCATCACCCGCGGCGAGGTGCGCGAGGCCATGGCCCCCCTGCTCCCGGAACTCTACCGCGCGCACCAAGGCGCCGAGCTGGAGGCCGAGCTTAAAAAGGTGTTCAACCGCACCCGCGACGAGCTGGTCGAGCGCGCCCTCATCATGGAGGCCTTCAAGGTTCGCGGCGGCGACATCCCCGACCAATACGTCAACGACGAAATCAAGCGGGTCATCAACGACCGCTTCAAGGGCGACAAGGCCCTCTTCGAGCAGGTGCTCTCCGAGCAGAAAAAGACGCGCGCCGAATACATGGCGGTCATCCGCGAGCAAATGGCCGTCGGCATGATGATCAACGAAGAGGTCTCCAAACGCGCGCGCATCACCCCCGAACAGGTGCGCGCGGAATACGACACCAACAGAGAGGCCTACTTCATCCCCGAAAAGGTCAAGCATAGCCTCCTCGTCCTCAACAAGGGCGAAACCCCGGACGACCAGGCCGTCAAGCGCGCGGAGGCCGCCGCAATCCGCCAGCGGCTGCTCGACGGCGCGGATTTCGCCAAAACCGCCAAGCAGGTCTCCGAAGGCAGCCGCGCGAGCGACGGCGGATCGTTCCCTTGGATGCAGCCCAAGGATGTCCGCGCCGAGCTCCAACCGGTTCTCGAAACCCTCCCCGCCGGGGAGATCAGCGAGGTCATCGAAACCGACACCCTCCTCTGCATCGTCAAGGTCGAAGCCCGCCGCCAGGCCGGCTTCAAGACCTTCGACGAAGTCCGGCTCGACATCAAGAACGCCCTCACCGCCAAGGAGCAGGCGCGCCTGCGCGAACGCTGGGTCGCGCGCCTGCGCGAAACCAACTATGTCGTGTTCTACGACTAAACGCCGGCGGTTGCGTAACCCGCCAAAGGCCAGGCTGAAAGGAAAAACCCATGAAGAACATCCCTCAGATCGCCGCCCTTGCCGCGCTGCTTGCCGTCACCGTGGTGGCCGAACCGCTCCGGTTCTACATCGGTACGGGCCCGGGCAACGGAATCTACCTCGCCGAACTCGATGCCGAAACAGGCGCGCTTTCCACCCCGCGCCTGGCGGCCGAGGTTAAAAACGCCGGCTTCCTGGCGATCCACCCCAACCGGCGCTTCCTCTACTCCACCGCCACCGGCCCCGCCGGATCCAAGCAGGGCGGCGTGGCGGCGTTCTCGATCAAGCCCGACGGCGCGCTGGAACCAATCAACAGCCGTTCGTCGGAGGGCAGCGGGCCGTGCCACGTTTCCATCGATGCCACGGGCCGGTGCCTGATGGTGGCCAACTATGGCAGCGGCGGCGTGGCTTCGTACCGGATCCTGGAGGACGGCTCGCTCTCGGAGGCGGTGTCGATCCACCAGCACGAAGGCTCCGGCGCCCACGCGGAGCGGCAAAAGGGGCCGCATGCGCATTCGATCATTCCCAACCCGGCCAACACCTTCGCCTACGTGCCGGATTTGGGCATCGACCAGGTCGTCGCCTACCGCCTCGACCCGGCCGCCGCCACCTTGGAAAAAGCCGCCGCCACGCCCGTTCCCGGCTCGGCCATGGGGCCGCGCCACATGAAATGGTCGGCCGACGGCCAGACGGCCTATGTGCTCAACGAACTCGACCTGAGCCTGTCGCTTTTTCGCCCCGGCAAGGCACCCGGCCAACTGGAGCATGTCGCCACGGTTTCCGCCCTGCCGGAAGGCGCGGAAAAAGAGGGCATGACCTGCGCCGAAATCCGCATCCACCCCAACGGAAAGTTTGTCTACTGCTCCACCCGCGACACCGCCAAAAACGGGCGCGATACCCTGAGCCTCTTCGGCAGCAGCACCCATCCCGGGGGATTCCACCGGATCGCAACCCTGCCGGCCGAAGTCTCCGTTCCGCGCAACTTCAACCTCGATCCCGGCGGCCGCTGGATGCTCGTCGGCGGGCAGCAATCCAAAGACATCGCGCTGTTCCGGATCGACCCTGCCACCGGCCAGGCCACCTTCACCGGCACCAAAATCCCGGTCGACGGCGGGCCGATCTGCCTCGAATTTTTCCAGCCATGATCGAACTCCCCCCGTTCCAGCCCGTCGGCATCCTGCACTCCTGCTTCAAGGAAAAATTCGGCATCCCGCGCCAACCGGGGCTGGTGCGTAGCGCCACCGCCACGCTCGAACTCGTTCCGCCGTTCAATACCCCCGACGCCCTGCGCGGGCTGGAGGCCTTTTCCCACCTCTGGATCGTCTTCCTGTTCCACCAGTCGGTGCGCGAGGGCTGGAACGCCACCGTGCGCCCGCCGCGGCTGGGCGGCAACGAACGCATCGGCGTCTTCGCCTCGCGCTCCAACTTTCGCCCCAACCCGATCGGCCTTTCGGTGGTCGAGCTGCTTTCGATCAATGAAACCACGCTGGCGCTCGGCGGCGGCGATTTCCTCGACGGAACCCCGGTGCTCGACATCAAGCCCTACCTCCCCTACGCCGACCGCATCCCCGCCGCCAAAGGCGCTTTCGCCGACGGCGCGCCGGAACGCGCCAA
>JBGSLE010000186.1:0-4178 GCA_041740875.1 Pontiella sp.
GAGCCGCAGCAGGCTGCCCAGCCCGAGGGTTTCGAGCTGACGGGAGATGCTGCCGACCACCTCGACGCTGTCGGCCGGGAATTCCCGGAAGCTCGCCCCGATGCGCCCGTTGCCGGATTTGACGGCGTTGACGTAGTCGGCCATCCCGCTGCGGATGAAGACGACGAGCGGATCGATGCTCGTGCCGTCGTAGTGGATGATATCGACGAAGCGCGTCGGTACGCCGTCCTTCAGCTCCATCAACCCCCCGAAGCGCGAAACGGTCGGCACGCCGCGCCGCAGCAGCACGCCGTTGAGCGTGATCGAGCAGACGGTGCCGATGCCGACCATCCCCTCGGGAATGGTGAAGCCCCCGCAGTTTTCGCCGGCCTTGAAGAGCGCCAGCAGCGTGCCCATCGAATAGCCCTTGGCAAACACCTGCTCGATCAGCCGCAACCGCTCGTTGGTCACCCCGTCGAGCGGCACCGCCGAAATGTTGACCACCACGGTGCCGCGCCGCAGGGCGGGATCGAAATCCATCTTGTAGGACATCGAATCGATCTTCCCCGAAAGCAGCCCGATGCCTTCGAGCATGCGGGAGGCATCGGCCTCCTGCTTCCCCTTGTCCGTGATGACGCGCCCGCGGCGGCCGAGGTTTTCGGTCAGGCCATCGCCGTCCAGCTCGTTGAGGTAGAGCCGGACCGAGCGTTCGCTGATGTCGTGGCCCTGCTCGACCAGCAATTCGGTGATGCGGGTACTGCTGAGCACCTGTCCGCTGCGGTTGAGCGCGTCGAGGATCGCCAGGTGCTTTTTCTGCCGTTTGTCCATGGGTTTGGCTCCAGTTTTCCGGCAATATTGCCGATACGTTTGGCCGCATCAAGGTTTATTAAAATATATTTGCCGCGAATAGGGCTATTTGCTATGGGTATTAGTTGAGTTGCGGCATTTCCGCGTTTGCATTGCGGCAATGACTTGCAGTTAGTTGAAAACCAACCAACCAGGAGAAGCCATGAATTACATAGAACGCGTATGGGAAACGGTATCCCAACGGAACGCCGGCGAAGTCGAGTTCCTCCAAGCCGTCCGCGAAGTGCTCGATTCGCTCGGTCCGGTGATGGACAAGAATCCGCAGTACGAAGCCGCCGGCATCCTCGAACGCATCGTCGAGCCCGAACGGCAAATCATCTTCCGCGTGCCGTGGACCGACGACAAGGGCCGGGTGCAGGTCAACCGCGGCTTCCGCTTCGAGTTCAACAGCGCGCTCGGCCCGTACAAGGGCGGACTGCGCTTCCACCCCACCGTCAACCAGAGCATCCTCAAGTTCCTCGGCTTCGAGCAGGTCTTCAAGAACTCGCTCACCACCCTGCCCATGGGCGGCGGCAAGGGCGGCTCCGACTTCGACCCCAAGGGCAAGTCCGACATGGAAGTGATGCGCTTCTGCCAATCCTTCATGCTCGAACTCCAGCGCCACATCGGCGCCGACACCGACGTGCCGGCCGGCGACATCGGCGTGGGCGGCCGCGAGATCGGCTACATGTTCGGCCAGTACAAGCGCATCCGCAACGAGTTCACCGGCGTCCTCACCGGCAAGAAGCTCAACTGGGGCGGCTCGCTCATCCGTCCGGAAGCCACCGGCTACGGCGCGGTCTACTTCGCCGAAGAGATGCTCAAGACCCGCAACGAAACCTTCAAGGGCAAGATCTGCACCGTTTCCGGCTCCGGCAACGTGGCGCAATATACGGTCGAAAAGCTCAACCAGCTCGGCGGCAAGGTCGTTTCGCTCTCCGACTCCACCGGCACCATCTACGACCGCAACGGCAT
The DNA here is from genome assembly GCA_041740875.1 of Pontiella sp. Lineage (GTDB taxonomy): Bacteria > Verrucomicrobiota > Kiritimatiellia > Kiritimatiellales > Pontiellaceae > Pontiella. The sequence continues at coordinate 1,801 of JBGSLE010000186.1, forward strand.
CGACGCCCATAAGCTCGCCTGGGTGCTCGAACTCAAGAACGTCCGCCGCGGCCGCATCAAGGAGTATGCCGAAAAGTTCGGCGCCGAATACCTCGAAGGCCAGCGCCCCTGGGGCATCAAGTGCGATTGCGCCTTCCCGAGCGCCACGCAGAACGAGATCAACGGCGAAGACGCCAAGGCCCTGCTCAAGAACGGCTGCTACGTCGTCAGCGAAGGCGCCAATATGCCGAGCACGCCGGAAGCCGTCGACCAGTTCGTCGCCAACCGCATCCTCTACGGACCGGGCAAGGCCGCCAATGCCGGCGGCGTGGCCACCTCCGGCCTCGAAATGAGCCAGAACTCCATGCGCATGAAGTGGACCCGCGAGGAGGTCGACAGCAAGCTCAACGCCATCATGGTCAACATCCACGAAGCCGCCCGCGCGGCCGCCGAGGAGTATGGCCAGCCCGGCAACTACGTCATGGGCGCGAACATCGCCGGCTTCATCAAGGTCGCCGACGCCATGCTCGACCAAGGCGTGGTCTAGCCGTCCCAAAAAGACGGGCGGGCTCTCCCTTGACAGCCCGCCCGTTGCATGGCTTCCTTTCCAACTTGGGAAAGGAAGCCATTTTAGCCATCCCCAGGAGCCCCAGACATGAACCGAATCCTCGAGAAAAAGCAGCTGTCCGAGACCGTCTTTTCCATGCGCCTCGCCGCCCCGCTCATCGCGCGCGAACGCAAGGCCGGCCAATTCATCATCCTGCAGCTATGCGAGGATTTCGGCGAACGCATCCCGCTCACGATCGCCGACGCCGATCCGTCGGCGGGCTCCATCACCATCATCTTCCAGGCCGTCGGCGCCACCACGCGCAAGCTCGCGCAGATGGCCGTTGGCGATGATGTCGCCGCCGTGGTCGGGCCGCTCGGCACGCCGACGCACATCGAAAAGTTCGGGACCGTCGTCTGCGTCGGCGGAGGCATCGGCGTCGCCCCCCTCCATCCCATCGCCCAGGCCATGAAAGCCGCCGGCAACAAGGTCGTCATCATCATGGGCGCGCGCAGCAAGGATTTGATCATCCTCGAAAACGAAATGTGCGCCATCGCCGACGAGTTGATCATCTGCACCGACGACGGATCGGTCGGTCGCAAGGCGCTCGTCACCGAACCCCTGAAGGAAATTTGCGGGCGCGATCCCAAGCCCGACATGGCGGTGGCCATCGGCCCACCGGTCATGATGAAGTTTTGCGCCGAAGCCACCCGCCCCTTCGCCGTACCCACCCAGGTCTCGCTCAACACCATCATGGTGGACGGCACCGGCATGTGCGGCGGCTGCCGGGTCACCGTCGGCGGCAAGACCAAGTTTGTCTGCGTGGACGGCCCCGAGTTCGACGGGCACCTCGTCGATTTCGACAACATGATCAGCCGGCTCGGTTCCTACAAGCGGCAGGAGAACAACCACGCCTGCAAAATGGAGAATGTACGATGAGCGCACCCCTTTCCCCCAAGCAGCGGCTGGCGATCCCCGCCCAGCCCATGCCCGAGCAGGATCCGGCCATCCGCCGCCACAACATGGAAGAGGTGGCGCTGGGCTACACCGCCGAACAGGCACTCCTCGAAGCCGACCGCTGCCTCCAGTGCAAAAACACCCCGTGCATCGTTGGCTGCCCCGTTAGCATCAATATTCCCGGCTTCATCCAGGCCATCGCCGACGGCGACAACAAGAAGGCCGTCGATATCATCAAGGAGAGCAGCCTGCTGCCCGCCGTCTGCGGGCGGGTCTGCCCGCAGGAGACGCAGTGCCAGGCGCCCTGCACCGTCGGCAAGGCGCTTAAATCCGTCGACAAGGCCGTCGGCATCGGACGCCTCGAACGCTACGTCGCCGACTGGGAACGCGAAAACGGCCTGATCGAAATTCCCGCCATCAAGCCGCCGACCGGCAAAAAGGTCGGCATCATCGGCACCGGCCCGGCCGGGCTGACCGTCGCCGCCGACATCCGGCGCGAAGGCCACGAGGTGGTGCTCTTCGAGGCGTTCCACAAGCCCGGCGGCGTGATGGTGTACGGCATTCCCGAATTCCGCCTGCCCAAACGCATCGTGCAGCAAGAGATCGACGCGCTGCTGGCGATGGGCTGCACGCTCGAAACCAACTTCGTCATCGGCCGCACCCGCAAGATTGCCGACCTGCTTGGCGAGGACGGCTTCGAAGCGCTCTTCATCGGCACCGGCGCGGGCCTGCCGCGCTTCATGGAGATCGAAGGCGAGCACCTCGTCGGCGTCTATTCCGCCAACGAATACCTCACCCGCTCCAACCTCATGCGCGCCTACGACAAGCAGCGCGCCGCCACGCCCATCTTCGAGTCCGAAAAGGTCGCCGTGCTCGGCGGCGGCAACGTCGCCAT
>JBGSLE010000187.1:0-8100 GCA_041740875.1 Pontiella sp.
CCGTAGCCGGAGCCGGAGCTGTCGCCGGCAGAGCAGGAGCGCCGCCGCGAGGAGGTGCGTGAAAACCTGCGGCACTACCAGATGGAAGTGATTCGCGCCGGCATGCCTCCGCTGCCGATTCCCCTGACCCAGGAGATGGACGACCAGCTGGTGGCCGAAGGCATTTTGCCACCAGAATAATGCGGCATCCGAAGCTCTCAGCGGTCGAGTGTTGGAGCCTTACTCTTCGAATTCATCCTCTTCGGTCACGCGCAGGATTTCGTCGATCGTCGTGATGCCGGCCAGCACCTTGTCCCACCCGTCATCGCGCAGGGTTTTCATGCCGTGTGCCAATGCGCGTTGCTTGATTTCGCTCGCAGAGGCGTGGGAGACGATCAGCGGGCGCAGTTCGTCGGTGACCGGCATGATTTCGAAAATACCCGTCCGTCCCTTGTAGCCGTTGCCCCGGCACTCGTCGCACCCGATGGCCTCGTAGATTGGCCCCTCGTTCTTGAGGCGGTCGAGGGGGAAGTTGTGCTCGCGCAGGAAGGCTTCGTCGAGAGCGATGGGCTGGCGGCAGGCTTTGCAGAGGCCGCGCACGAGCCGCTGGGCGACGATTCCTTCGACGGACGACGCCACGAGGAAGGGTTCGATGCCCATGTCGAGCAGGCGGGTGATGGTGCTGGCGGAGTCGTTCGTGTGGATGGTGCTGAAGACCAGAAGGCCGGTCAGTGCGGCGCGGATGGCGATTTCGGCCGTTTCTCGGTCGCGGATTTCCCCGACCATGATGACATCGGGATCCTGGCGGAGAAAGGTGCGCAAGGTGTTGGCGAAGGTTAGGCCGATTTCCGGCCGCATCTGGACCTGGTTGACGCCGGGCATTTCGTATTCGATCGGATCCTCGGCCGACATGATGCGCTTGTCGACCGAGTTGATGGTGTGCAGCCATGCATAGAGCGAGGTCGATTTTCCGGAGCCGGTCGGCCCTGTTACCAGAAGGATGCCGTGGGGGCGGGTGATCATTTTCTTGAGAATCGAGCTGTCGTGGTCGTTCAGCCCCAGATCCTTCATGGTGATCAGTCCGCCGCCGCGCATGAGCAGGCGCAGGCTGACGCTTTCGCCGTAGACGGTCGGCATGGTCGAAACGCGCACGTCGATTTCCGCCCCGCGGATGCGCACGCTGATGCGTCCGTCCTGGGGCAGGCGTTTTTCGGCGATGTCCATGTTCGACATCACCTTGATGCGGGAGATGACGGAGGATTGGAAGCGCTTGAGCTGGGGGGGCATGGGGGTTTCGTGCAGGACGCCGTCCACGCGGTAGCGGATGCGCAGGTCCATCTCCATCGGTTCGATGTGGATGTCGGTCGCGCGGTCCTTGTAGGCTTCCCAGATGATCTGGTTCACGAACTTGACAACCGACGCCTCTTGGTCGAGTTCGCTTAGATCCTGCCTGAGCAGGCTTTCGTCGCTTTCGAGGTCGATGAGGTCATTCTGCATCATGCGGTCGAGGGTTTCCGCGCCGACGCCGTAGAATCTCCTGGCGGCGGTGGCGATATCATCGGACGGGCTGAGCACCAGACGGATGCGGCATTCGGCGGCCAGCCGCAACGCGTCGATGAGGCCCGGCACGAACGGATCGCTGACGGCCACCTTCAGGCAGCCGTTTTCCTCCGCCAGCGGAATCACGTTGTACTGGAAGATCGCCTTGGTGGGAAGTTTCCCAAGCGTGGCCTGGTCGACCTCCAGCTCCTTCAGCCGCTGGTAGGGGAGATCCATGGCCGTGGCCAGTTTTTGAAGCAACTCCTCTTCCTTGAGCTTGCCGCCGCCCAGCAGGGTTTCGCGGATGGGCTGCCGGTTTTCGCGCGCGGTGGCCAGCATGGCGTCGATCTGTCCGGATTCAAACAGGCCGGTCGCCATCAGGATGTCGTGGATTTTGGTGGTGGTTGTCAACATGGCCTGCGAGTTTGCCATCCATGGGTTAAAAATCAACTGATTAAATGGGGTTGGGCAACCTTCGTAGGACGTCGGCGCCCCGGTCTCTATTGCGGCGTTCCCCCGTCTTTTTCCGCAGCGGCGTCCGCAAGGAAGAAACCGTGTACAGTCTAGGATTACTTCGATTCCTGATGCATGTTTTCGGATGATTTTTGTGGAGCTGGTTCCGCGAATATGCAAATTTCCGAGGTCTTTTTGGAAAACACCAAACCAAGGCATCCCAAAACCTTAATCAAGCAGGAGACAGTATGGACTTGAACCTAGTAGCAAACACGATTCGCGGCCTCGCCATGGACGGCGTGCAGGCCGCCAATTCCGGCCATCCCGGCATGCCGATGGGCATGGCCGACGTCGCCGCGGTACTCTGGACGAAATACCTCAAGCACAACCCGGAAAACCCGCAATGGGCCGACCGCGACCGCTTCATCCTCTCCGCCGGCCACGGCTCGATGCTCATCTATAGCCTGCTGCACCTCGCCGGCTACGACCTCCCGCTGGAGGAACTCAAGAATTTCCGCCAGTGGGGCTCCAAGACCGCCGGCCATCCGGAATTCGGACACACCGTCGGGGTTGAAACCACCACCGGGCCGCTGGGTCAGGGCTGCACCAACGCCGTCGGCATGGCGATCGCCGAAAAGATGCTTCAGGTGCGCTACAACACCGCGGCACAGAAGATCGTCGACCACTACACCTACGTCATCGCCTCCGAAGGCGAATTCGAGGAAGGCGTCTCGCACGAAGCCTTCTCGCTGGCCGGCAACCATGGGCTCGGCAAACTCATTCTCTTCTACGACCAGAACTTCATCTCCCTCGAAGGTGACACGCACATCACCTACACCGACGACGTCTGCAAGCGCATGGAAGCCTATGGCTGGCACGTCCAGGAAATTAACGGCCACAACCATGCCGAAATCGCCGCCGCCACCGAAGCCGCGCAGGCCGAAACCGAAAAGCCCTCCGTCATCATCTGCAACACCACCATCGGCTACGGCTCCCCGAACAAGGCCGGCGGACACGATTGCCACGGTGCGCCGCTCGGCGAAGACGAAGTTCTGCTGACGAAGAAGGTCCTCGGGATTTCCGAAGAAAAATTCTTCGTGCCGCAGGACGTCCGCGCGGTATTCGCCGCCCGCTTGGTCGAAATGAAGCAGGCCAATGCCGCCTGGGACAAAACCTTCGCCGCCTGGCGCGCCGCCAATCCCGCGCTCGCGGTGCAGTGGGCCGCCGCGCTCAACGGCGACATTCCCAATCTCGACGGTAAATTGCCGGTCTTCGAAAAGGGTTCTTCCCTGGCCACCCGTTCCTCCTCGGGGCAGGTCATCCAGGCGCTCGCCAAGGAGATCCCGTTCCTCGTGGGCGGCTCCGCCGACCTCGCCCCGTCGAACAACACCTACATGAAGGGTCTCGGCGACATCGGCAAGAACGCCTTTGCCGGACGCAATTTCCACTTCGGTGTGCGCGAGTTGGGCATGGGCGGCGTGATGAACGGCGTCCAGTTGCACGGCGGGTTCCGCATCTTCGGCGGCACCTTCCTGGTCTTCGCCGACTACGTCCGCCCCGCCGCGCGCCTCGCCGCTTTGATGGGCTTGCCGGTGATCTATGTCTTCACCCACGACAGTTTCTGCGTTGGCGAAGACGGCCCGACCCACCAGCCGATCGAAACCTGCGCCAGCCTGCGCATGATCCACAACATGACCGTGATCCGTCCGGCCGACGCCACGGAAGTGATCGAAGCCTGGAAGGCCGCGCTCGAAAACAAGAGCGGTCCGACCGCGCTGCTGCTCACCCGCCAAAACCTGCCGACGCTCGACCGTTCCGTATTCCCGGCGGCCGAAAACGTCAAGAAGGGTGCCTACACCCTCTGGCAGAGCGGCAAGGGAACGCCCGACATGTTGATGATCGCCACGGGGTCGGAAGTCGAAATCACGCTCGCCGCCGCCCAGAAGCTCGGCGCGGAGGGCAAGAACGTTCGCGTCGTCAGCATGCCCTCGTGGGAGCTGTTCGAGAAGCAGGACGCCGCCTACCAGGAATCCGTGCTGCCCAACGCCTGCAACAAGCGCATGAGCGTCGAAGCCGGCACCAGCTTTGGCTGGGAGCGCTACGTCGGACGTTGCGGCGTGAAGGTTTCGAAGGACGACTTCGGCGCCTCCGCCCCGTTCAAGGTGCTGCTCAAGGAGTTTGGCTTCACCACCGAAAACGTCTACGCCAAAGCCAAGGCCTTGGTCGGATAGGGCTCGGTTGGTTGACGGACGGATTTGTCCGGAAAGCCCCGCAGTGCGGGGCTTTTTTGTTTTTTCCGGTGCCAGGCTGGCGCGGATTCCTATTGGATTCAGATTCCATTTGCGGCGGTCGGGGCGATTCCCTAGAGTGCGCCGATCATGAAAAAAACACCGCTGCATGGGCAGCATCTCAAGCTAGGCGCGCGCATGGGCGGATTTGGCGGCTGGGATATGCCGATCCAATATGCGGGCATTCTCCAAGAGCACGAACAAACCCGCACAAAGGCTTCCGTTTTCGATATTTGCCACATGGGCGAATTTGAAATATCCGGCCCTGCCGCCGTGCAGGATTTGGAAAAACTGCTCACTTGCCGCATCGAAACATTGGCCATCGGACAGGTGCGCTACGGATTCCTGCTCAACGACGACGGCGGCACGATCGACGACCTCACCTGCTACCGCCTTGGCGCCGACCGCTTCATGCTCGTCGTCAACGCCGGAACCACCGAAAAGGACGCCGCCTGGATCCAGGGCCGCCTCTCGCCCGGAACCCGGTTTGTCGATTGGTCGCCCGGCATGGCCAAGCTCGATGTGCAGGGGCCGAAGTCGCGCGAGGTGCTCGAAGATGTCTTTGGTTGCGCCTTGCCCGATTTGGGCTATTTCCGTTTCAAGGAATTCGAAGCGGTCGACTCCTGCATCCTCAGCCGCACCGGCTACACCGGCGAATGGGGCTACGAAATCTACCTGCCCAACGCCACCGTCGGCGCCCTGTGGGACCGGCTCGTTGCCCACGAACTGTGTGCGCCGGGCGGGCTTGGCGCGCGCGATACCCTGCGGCTCGAAATGGGCTATCCGCTCTACGGCCACGAATTGTGCGAATCCCGCTCTCCGGTCGCCACCTCGCGCGGCGCCTTCATCTGCATGGAGAAGGAGTTCATCGGCAAGGAAAACGTCGCGGCGGATCTCGACGATCCGGAAATGGGACTCGTCGGCCTCGCCTTCGACTCCAAGCGCGCCGCCCGCGAGCACGACAAACTCTATTTCCAGGATATCGAAATCGGCGAAGTGACCAGCGGATCGCTCGCGCCCAGCCTCGGCGTCGCCGTCGCCATGGCGCTGGTCGAGCCCGAATTCGCCGACTACGGCCGGACGCTCGACGTTGAAATCCGCGGCAAGCGCTTCCCCGCCCAGGTCGTCGATCTCCCGTTCTATAAAAAAGGAACCGCACGAGGATGAATTTCACCACGGAGACGCGGAGGCACGGAGATGGGATTGATTGAAGAGGAGCTGACAGAGAGGATTATCGGTGCTGCCATCGAGGTTCATAAATATTGGGGACCGGGACTTCTGGAAAGTATTTATGAGAAAAGCCTGGCTATTGAACTGGAGAAGAGGGGAGTGCCGTTTAAGCGACAAGTGGATTTGCATTTGGAATATAAAGGGACTCCGCTCGATGAGGATTTCAGGCTGGATCTGATTGTCGGAGATAAGGTCGTTGTTGAACTGAAAGTTGTTCGTGAGATAGCTCCGATTCATGAAGCTCAGTTGTTGACCTACATGAAGCTGACTGATTGCAAAGTCGGTCTTTTGATCAATTTTAATGTGCCGGTTCTGAAGCAGGGAATTAAAAGGTTAGTCCTCTGATTCTCCGTGTCTCAGGGCCTCCGTGGTAAAAAGATAAGGTTGCATTGTATGAAAAAAACACCGTTTTGCGCCACCAGCGAGCAGGATCAGGCCGAGATGTTCGCCTTTCTCGGCATCTCGGATTTCGACCAGCTATTCGACGCCATCCCCGCCGGACTCCGGTCGGACACCCTGCATATCGCCGAAGGGCTTTCCGAAATGGAGATGATGCAGCACATCCGCAAGATCGCCCGGAAAAACTCCACCGATCTTGTGAATTTCTGCGGCGCCGGTTTCTACGACCACTACATCCCGGCGGCGGTGGGCGCGCTCTCCGGCCGCGGCGAATTCTACACCGCCTACACCCCGTACCAGCCCGAAGCCTCGCAGGGAACCTTGCAGGCCGCCTTCGAATACCAAACCGCGGTCTGCCGCCTAACCGGCATGGAAGTCGCCAACGCCTCGCTCTTCGATGGCGGAACGGCCTTGTTCGAAGCCATCATGATGGCGCTGCGCACCACCGGCCGCAACCGCGTGTTGGTCGATGAAGGCGTCAGCCCCATCTACCGCACCATGCTGCGCTGCTACACCCAAAACCTATCCGTCGAGTACCAGGAAATCCCGCTCGCCAAAAACGGCGTCGCCGACCGCAAGGCCTTCCTGGCCGCGCTCGACGAAACCGTCGGCGCCGCCGTCTTCCAGAACCCCAATTTCTTCGGTTGCCTCGACAACCTCAAGGAACTCGTCGGCAAGGTCCACGACGTGAAGGCGCTGGCGATTATGTCGGTCTATCCGATGGCGCTTTCGCACGTCGAAACGCCCGGCGCGATGGGCGCCGACATTGTCACGGGCGAAGGGCAGAGCCTCGGCCTGCCGCTCAACTTTGGCGGTCCCTACCTCGGCTTCATGGCCGTGAAGAGGGAACTCGTCCGCAAGATGCCCGGCCGCATCGTCGGCGAAACGATCGACGGTCAGGGCCGCCGCGGCTTCGTCCTGACGCTCCAGGCGCGCGAGCAGCACATCCGCCGCGAAAAGGCCACCTCCAACATTTGCTCCAACGTCCAGCTCTGCGCGCTGCGGGCGATCATCTACCTCTCGCTCGTCGGCCGCGAAGGCTTCCTCGAAGTCGGCCGCGAATGCATGGACCGCGCCTCCTACGCCTGGCACAAGGTCACCAAGATCCCCGGCATCAAGCCCGCCTTCAACCGCCGCTTCTTCAACGAATTCGCCGTGCGCCTGCCCAAGGACGCCGCCGAAGTGGTCGGCGCCCTCGTCGACCAGGGCATCGCCGCCGGCTTCCCCGTCGGCCGCTACTACAAGGGCATGGAAAACGTCCTCCTGCTCGCCTTCACCGAAAAGCGCACCAAAGAGGAGATCGACATCCTCGTCGCCAAGCTCGAAAGCGTTCTAAAAGCGTAAGGATATACCAAATGAAACTCATCTATGAAAAATCGTCGCCGGGGCGTCCCGGGGTGCGGATGTCGTCGATCAAGATTTCGCCGACCGAGGAGATTCCGTCGAAATACCTGCGCAGCAAGCCGGCGGAGTTGCCGGAGGTTTCCGAGGCGGAGGTGGTGCGCCATTTCACGGCGCTTTCCCGCCTGAATTTTTCGGTGGACACCCATTTCTATCCGCTGGGTTCCTGCACCATGAAGTACAACCCCAAGGCGTGCGAGGCGGCCGCGAACTTGCCGGAATTGACGGATGTCCATCCGCTTTGGCCGCAGCTGCGGGGCGGGGGCTTGCTGACGCAGGGGTCGCTGGCGATCCTGTACCACACCGAACGCATTCTCTCCGAAATCACCGGGCTGGCCGAATTCACCCTCCAGCCGATGGCCGGCGCGCACGGCGAGCTGACCGGCGTGATGATCATGGCCGCCTACCACAAGGATCGCGGCAACTCGCACAAGGACCACATCATCATTCCCGATTCGGCGCACGGCACCAATCCGGCCAGTGCGCAGCTGGCGGGCTACAAGGTGGTCACCGTCCCGTCGGACGAAAAGGGGATGATGGATTTCGACCTCTTCAAGGCGGCGCTCAACGAGAAGACCGCCGGGGTGATGCTCACCTGCCCGAACACGCTGGGCGTCTTCGAGATGCGCATCAAGGAGATCTGCGACGCCGTCCACGGGGTCGATGGCCTGATGTACTACGACGGCGCCAACTTCAACGCCATCATGGGCCGCTACAAGCCCGGCGACATGGGTTTCGATGTCTGCCACCTGAACCTGCACAAATCGTTCGCAACGCCGCACGGCGGCGGCGGACCCGGCGCAGGGCCGGT
>JBGSLE010000188.1:0-8524 GCA_041740875.1 Pontiella sp.
GCAGATCAAGATCGCGGCCAAGACCGTGCTGAAGTTCCGCATCGCCAAGGCGGCCAAGGACGCCATCGGCACCAAGTAGCCGGTTGGAAGGCCTTGGCACTGGCTGCGGCGAGTTCCGTTGGGCTCCCGCAGCCTGCTCATTCTTTTGCTCCGCATCCTCCTGGTGGGATTCAAGCCGGGGCTGGGGGACGTGGCGAATGTCGGCCTGGACATCAGGGTGTGACCGAGGAGGCGCTGCGCTGGCGGATCCATGGCCTTCTTGTTGCAGGACTTTTCGGACATTATCCCTGGGCGTCGAGCAGCACGACGTTGACGCTCGTACCCGCCAAATCCTCATCCACCACCAGCAAGGCGGCCTTGCCTGTTCCATCCACCGGCTTCGGTGTTGCAATGCTTGAAGCCGGGTCGTTCGCCTTGGTCCGAATGTCGGCCATCAGTCCGCCGACCACCGGATCGATCGTCACCCGGCAACGGAGCCCGGCCCATAGGGTCTCCGTGATCTTCACCTGTGCCGACGAAGCCTGCGCACCCGAGCTGAAGATCAGATCGGGCAGCACGCACTCCTGAAGGCTGATCCCTCCGTGGGCATATTCATTTCCGTCAAAGAATGAATGGATTCCTGCCGTATAGGCGATCGAACATGCCTCGTTCCAGAACCAAGGCGCAGTCGGGCATTCGCTATGCGCCGTATCCTTGACGACTGCGCAACGGCTCCAGCGGGTCTTGGCCAGATAGTTCGGCAGCTTTTCCACAGGCAGACTGCCAGGCATCAGCAACCAGCCGTGGTCGGTCACCACGCGTACCGACTGCCAGCCGGCATCGAGCAATTGGACAATGCGCTCCAGCACGAGATCCACCTGGTTGTCCACCTGCGTCGCCAGCCTGGCCTGGAGCGAATGCCCCAGCTTATCGAACTCGCCGCATTCCGACCACGCCCGGCCATTCGCCGGCAAACCGCAATCGGAATTGAGCAACGCCTGGTATTCCATCCCGGCCAATTGCCTCCGGAACAGGTCCGTCGTGAGTTTGCGGCCGGACGCCCTGATCTCGGGAACATAGTCCGGATCAGCTTCCTGACCTTCAAGGAACGCAAGCAACGGCGATACCGCCGGCTTGGCCGTTCCGGTCACGGTCGGCAACGCTGCCCAGCGCCAGTTGCGGATGACGTCCAGATTGCTTTTCGCGGCGCGCTCCGCCAGGCGGATGCCCAGATCGAAGCGCAGGCCATCAACAAACAGCAGGCACTGCCCCGCCGACACCTCCATCGGTTTGGCACGTTTGGCTGTAGGAAGCGGCAGGTTGGCCACCACAGCCTGCAGGTGCTTCGCCGACGCTTCCAGCCAACCGAGGTAGAGCATGCGCACCGCGCTCGCCACCGCCGCCGTGTCTTCCGCGCTCTTGACTGCCGCCATCGCCCGCAGCGCGGCATCGTCGGCCAGATAGCCGGCCTTGACATAGTTCGAGGCCATGCCATCCGGCGAGGTACCTCCCAGCACCTTTTCGGTGCGATGCAGCAGATTCCAGAGATGCTCCAGAGCCTCCGCCAAGGGCGCCTTGCCCAGTGCGGCCCAGACCCAGTCGCGGCGCATGCCGTGTTCGCGCTCCAGCGATTTGACCGACTCGCGGACTGCCGCCGGGGATTGCGCTTCCAGCCTGAGAAGGGCCTTGCGCAGCGCGGTTTCATCCTTCTCGTTTTCATCCGGCCAAGGCTGCCGGTCATAAATCAGCACTGAAGGCTTGGCCCGTTTCAAGAGGTCGGGAATGCCGCCGTACAGCGCCGGCGACTCCTGGAAGCGCCCCCAGACCTGACCCCACGTACCCTCCTGCAAGCCCAGCTTTTCAGCCGCCACCAACGGACCGTCGGCCTCTGGATCCAATTCGTATTCCTCGCGGCAGCGGGAGCGGAAGGCCGACCACTTCCCGGCATCCCACTCGGAGCGGATCGCTGCCGGGTCGTTCAGCCACAGCAGCATGTCGCGGGTGGTATCTTCAATCATCAGTTTATCGAAATCCTCGGCTTCCAACCGTTTGCCGCGCAGGCGTGCAATGGGCGTAACGGCCAGCCGGCTTAAAGCCCCGTCCATGGCCAGCCGCGTGCGGTGATCGCGGGCCACATCCAGCCCCAGCCCTCCGTCCTCCGACATCAGGAAAGCCTCTACCGTCCAGTCGCGGCCGTTCTTCTGCGTCCAGACCGCACCACGAAACTGCAGTTCGATCAAAGGCTTCAACGCCTCTGGACACTCCTCCGGCACCCGCAGCACCTGACGGCTTACGCCCGGCATATAGATGACCGGCACCGCATCTTCAGGCACCTCCACCTCCGGCAGGGTGTGCTCGATCACGCAGCGCAGCCAGATCGCCGGCCCGGTCAGGGATTCAGGGTTGTATTCGCCCAGGGAATAGAGCGCCGGCACCAGCGTGCGCAGCTCTTCGATCAGCGGTGCCCACTGGCCATCCGAGTCGGTCCAGAGGATCGCCGCCGGGGCGACCGCATCGCTCGGATTATAGCGGGCCGCATGCCGCAGCGATTCCGCTACGGCTTCCAGCAGGGTTTTGGCTTCCTGTCGGTCTTTCATCATATCGCCTATCGTTGAAATTAGATTTTCCGGCCAACCATGCGGGAGGCGGCTTGAAGTGCCGTCAACTTAATATCCGCACTGCTTCCGAACCAGGTACGGGAAAGCCGGTCATCGGCCGATTCCTCGCCGCGCAACTCCCGGTAGTCCTCAAAGCGGGTCACGGCATTGTAGGCACCCCACAAGGTGCCGCGTACACCTTTGAGCTGCAGGTCATCACATGTTTCAAAAACCTCTGCGACATGGCTCCATTTCGGCGGGAGGGTGTTTTCCTTCTTCTGCTTGGCCGTGCGGGGGAATATTTCCTCCAGATAGGAGGCCAACAGTTTAGAGGTCACCTGCACCTGGGCCATGGCCTTGAAAAGGGTTTCGGCCGAGAGATAGACGTTTTGCGCGGTGGCGATCAGATCGGAGAGATCGTTCAATCGATCCGACATCACCTTGCTGTGACGTACTCGATAGGCGCGCTGCCCATCCTCCATTGCCAGCATCAGGGTGTTCTGGCAAACCACCCGCACCGAGGTAAATTTTACGATTACCGAACCCGTGCCGTTGTGCGAATTGGAGAGCAGCAGATATTTATCGCACACGTCGCCGGCGACCACTTCGAACGCTCCCGGCATTTTCGCCATCACCCATACCCGCTCACCCTGGCCCAGCGCACCGGCAGTTTCAAAATAAGCCTTGCCCTCCGCCACGATCGGGTCAAAAAAGGCAAATGCCTCGGTATTCTGCAGCGGTTCGTAGCGGTTGCTCACCACGCCGAACAGAATTTCATCCTCCGGCTTGCCCGATTCTGGGAGCCGAATGATCTCATAGCGGTTGGCTTCCCCTTTCTTGTCCACAATCGCACCACGGGCTGGACGCATGTCCACTTCCCAGTCGAGACCGGCGGCTTGGATCATTGCGCGGGAACGAATGTTCTTCGCAACCCGTGTTCCTTGTCCATGCCACGGCACTTGTCCATAATAGGCCATCGATTCAACATTAGCAGGCATCAGCTCTCTCCCCGCGCGGTGCGCTTGGCGGCGTTGGCATAGTGCAGGTCGTTCCAGCGGTTGCCGTCGAAGGTGGCTCCGCCCATGAAATCCCTCTTCGATTCATCCCAGCTCCAGAACCAGGGATATTCCGCCTTCGGACGCCTGGGCTCCTTGCCGCGATCCTTGTCCCACTTAATGTTGGGCTTGGCGCGCAGGATGCCCGCTCCTTTTTTGCCGCCGGGAATATCGCTGGCCATGAACGGACGGATGTTCATGCGCACCCCGTCGTTGATGTCCGGCTCCCAGCCGATGGCTTGTTTGGCAAGCGGCTTCCAGCGCACAAAGAGATCGAACGGCGGCTCGCCTTCGAGAATCGCCAGCAGGCGCTTTTGCAGCTCGACCGCCGCCGTCAGCCGGTCTTCCGCGCCACCCTCGCCGCGGTTGACGCCGTCGCGCTGGCGCTGGATCCATTCGTTAAGATAGCTGTGCGTCAGCTTATCCAGTGTGCGCCGTCCGTTCGGGCCGGCCAGCTGGTGATAGTTGACCAGCGCATGGAATCCGTCGCGCTTGCGTCCATCCCAGATGTGCCAGACGAAGGGACGGTTATGGAACAGCTTGATGTGCTGCTCGAAAAACTCGTTGCGCAGCCACTCGTCAAAATCTACGGCGGCTGAGCCGTTGGCGCGGATCAGCTCCGCTTCGGTTGTGGATTTCCACTCCTTGCCGAAAGCGGCGGCCAGCACTTTACGCAAGCGCTCCGCCGCCGGCTCCTCACCGCGCACCGAAGGAATACAGGCAATCCCGTCCTCGTCCGCCAGCTTTTCCAGCCCATCGGGCTTAAGCGCCGGGCAATCGGGAAAACTGGATCCGGTCTGGCGCGGCCACTGGTAGCCGAGCAACCGCGCCACGGCCACGTGCAGCGGCTGGTCGGAACCTTTGGGGTGGCCGTTGAATAGCCATTGCGTCGGGTCGCTGGAAAACGGTTTCGGCAACCCGTGCGGATATTTCTCCGCCGCCACCTTCTGCCAGTGCGCTAGGTCGAAGGGGACACCGCTAAAAGTGCCTGGTGTAATCATCAATTTTTGGTCCAGTTTCCGAACTTCAACCTCGAAAGAACCTGACTCAAAAAAAGCCCAAAGTGCGGCTGAGTATTCGCTCTTCCGAGGAACCACTGAGGCGAGTGCCTTGTTGTAAAACTCTCCAAGAAACCGTCCGCAACAAACATTGCGCGAACCCGCAATCGCGAAACCAATTTTACCGAGTGCTTCTAGTCCTTGAATCCGTGCGCCGGAAAAAGAGGACAACTCACACGATTCGTCAGGCCAGTCGAGCACGGCATCCCGGCCGGAGAAAGGTCCGAAATACGCCGCGCCGAGAAAGCATTTCCATCGTGTGAAGTCGAAAACTTCCCAAAATGTCCGCTCAAATTTTTCACCGTCTCCTGTCGATGACCCTTGCAATACACTTACGAACTCGCCGAGTCTCCGCTGCGTCGCATCGTAACTTGGATCTAATACGATTCGGGTATCAGCATTCTTTAACTGCTTAAGTTGGAAAATAAATGCGGGCATTTTGTCCGACATCGCTGTCGCCTTCTCTGCGGGTGAAGACTCCTCGCTGGCTTCAAATCCCATGAACTTAGATTGCGATGTCGGTCGAGACCGCGTCATGCATGACAATGACACAAAAGCACCTGCTGCTTGTGGGCTGTCGAAACCGTGTTCACCAAGCCTTACGAGGACATTCCACAATGTTGAATTGAGTAGTTCTTCTCGGAATTGTTTGTAGCTCGCGAGAAACATCCAGTTCTGTGGGGTGACGAGAGTTGCACTTCCACCTAAGCCACAAAACTCAATGCACCTTTCGATAAAGCACGTGGCCAAATCGGTCTTTGCTTTAGGATGAACTCGTTCGCAGTAATCCATCAACACATCGTCTTGTTTTCCACGTCCGAGGTAAGGCACGTTGGTGGCGACGAGGGTGAACTGGCCGGCGAGGATTTCCGCCGCCTTGGCCAGGCCGCTTGCGGTCACGGCCATTTCATGGGCGGTGTCATCATTGGTTTCCTGCGCCAGCGCCTTTTCCATCAGCGGCTGGAGTTCATGGAACGCGGCAACTAGCAAATCGCCCTTATCAGCGCGCGGGTTGATGAGGCTGCCGAGTACGGGCGCATCCTTGAAGAGTTTGTAAAGGCGCTCCATGCCCCCTTTCAGTTTTTCTGACTTTCCGGCTACCGGCTATTCCGCTTGATGCAGGGCCAGGGCGGCGAGATAGCTCCCGTGCAGGATCACCCAAGCATCCTGTTCGGCGGGTGCGAGCAGGAGGCCATACCGCATACATGCCATGCATCTGAGGTTGGTGGTTTCCTGTGGTATTTCAGTGGTACTTCAGACGGTCAAACAGATGCTACAAAAGGAAACCGGAAGCATCAGTAACGATCATGCTGTTTCTCAAAAGCACCCCGTAAATATTGAAATATAAGGGGTTTTTTTGTAAAAATGAGTGGTGGGCCTGGAGGGACTTGAACCCCCGACCAAGAGATTATGAGTCTCCTGCTCTGACCGACTGAGCTACAGGCCCGCTGGTTTTGAAAAGCGGACGTTACGAATACAGGAACAAACCGCGCCGATGCAAGGGGTATTTGGCTCTTTATGGCGTTGGAAAAAACAAAAAACGGCCTCCGCAGGGAAGCCGTTTTGTCGATGCCCAAACCCGTGTTCCTAGTCGTCGTCGCCGGGATCGACCGCCGCCGGGATCGCCCTTTTCAGCGCTTCGCCGGGATTCTTGAGTTCGCCGATCACGTTGCCGTCGCGGTCGAACAGGGTTTTCGGCCCCAGCTTGCGGATGAAGGCAATGCCCTTGTCCTCGATGGCGCGGCCGCAGCGGGAGTCGATGAGGTTGCCTTGGGCATCGGATACCACCACAAGGTAGGTTTCATACTCGCCGCCGACCTCGATGTTGCCGGAGGTCTTGCCCAGCGCATACTTCGGGCTCTGGTATTCGAAGGTGAAGTCGTTTTCCTTGGTCAGCTCGAACGGGCCTTTCTGGACATCGATGATGCCCAAATAGCCGGTGTGGATCTGCTTGCCGATGACATAGAGTTCGGCGTTCAGCTTCCCTTCGGGCACTGTGCCGCCGGATTTGCGGATCTTGACGTTGACCTGCACCTTTTCAACCTTGGCCTCCCCATCACGGCCGGCACCGATGCTTTCGCGATGGCGCTTGGTTGAAACGTCGATGTCCACCTTCAACGGAAACGCTGTTTCGGCCCGGACCGATGCCAGCAAACCGACCATAACCAGACCCACGATGACTTTTTTCATTCGATTCTCCATATTAACGTTAAATGCCTATCTGCCCAATCCCTACTTGGAAGCGAGCCCCGCCACGACGCCCTTGATCCAATTCTGTACATTCTCGCCACTCTTGCCCGCCTTCTTGATCTCGCCCGAGATGCTCTTGATCCCGTCCTTGCTGAGGTCGAGGCCGAGGTATTTGACGATATCGGACAGGTTGGTGACAAACGGATCAAGCGTGGCTTCGGTTTCGTTGAGCAGTGCAACCAGGTCTTCGTGCGCCTTCAGGGAGGTTTCCATGCGTTTCAGGCTTTGTTTCTTCAGGTTTTCGTCCTGGATCGTTTCGAGTTCCAGCTTCCATGCGTCGAACTTGGCTTTGCCGGCTTGTTGCACGGCGAGACTGCCCTGCTTGATCCGGGCAACCGAGGAAGATACTTCCGAGACCTGCTTCTTGAGCACAGGATAGGTATCGGCCAGCACCGTATCTTCTTGCTGGAGCAAGGCTAGCGTAACCAGCGTGTTCGACACCGCGACATTGGCGGTTTGCAGATTCCGCCGGGCGCCATCTAGGCTGCTGGCCAACTTGTCCGTGCGGTTCCCCCCGGTGGTTTCGCAACCCGCCACCAAGCCCACTGCAACCACGGCCAACATGGCCGTTCCGGCCCATTCCTTAAGCTTCATCATTTCGACACCTCCATTGGTTTGATTTTCCCCAGCACACCGGAACCGGCAACAAACCGGCCGCTAGAAGATTTTTTCCGGCCTTCAACGCTACTCTTTGGAAATTAATTCAGAGTTGATCCGTTAGCAACACAATTGCCGTCCATCGTTCCATCGTTGGCGGGCATGGCCTCCCCTGCATCGGCCGGAGGCGGCACGCCAGGCGGGAGCCAGACCTTGACGTCTTTTTGACGAACGCCCCAGAGGCGGGCGTACCAGTGGCTGGGGCGGTAGAGATCGATGTGCATGCCCTTGATGGCCCCACCCGTGTCCTCCACCCTTCCATAGCCGTAGCCCGGAATGTGCATGACCGTGCCGTAGGGGAAAACGGCGGGGTCGGCCGCAAGCGTGCCGGGGCGGGCCATCGTCCCGGAGGAGGTTTTCCCGACGTGTTTGAGGCGGAAGGAAAACGGCCCCGTTTTTTGGTAGGGCACAAAAAACAGCCAATGGTAGCTGCAACATTTTCCGCAATGGCAGTAGGAGGTGGTCTTCAGCTCCACCCGCATGGGCGTGGATCCGCGCGGCGGCCGGATCCAGCGGGGGATGTAAAAACGGCCCTCATGCACCAGCCAGACCGCCGCCAACGCCACCAAAACGAACCGCAGCCGCCGCCATTGCCATTTTTTGCGCCTGCGCATCGGAAAAGACCCGCTACCGGGCGCTTAGCTGTTTCCGCAGGGCCTTGAGGTCGCGCTCGGCCAGCCGGATTTCGACGCGCGCATCCTCGATGGTCCGGACGTCCGGACGGGTGCCGATAAGCTTTTCGTAGTACGGCTCCATTTCGTCATCCGCCAGCGTCTCCTTGGCGACCAGGGCCGAGAGCCAGGCGGAGGCGTTGCGGAATTTAGGATTGGGATCTTTTGCCGACTGCGCCGCGTACTCCTTCGCCTTGGGATAGTTGCGATCCACCAGCGCCATCAGCCCCTTGTAGTTGGTTTCGCCATATTCGGCC
>JBGSLE010000189.1:0-4198 GCA_041740875.1 Pontiella sp.
GATGGGCAGGTCGAGCGTTTCATAGGGTACCTTGAAGTTGGCGTCGAGCAGCTTGGCGGCGTCCTCGGAGGCCCAGGCGCCGAGCGCGAGGGTCTTGATGCTGTCGCCGGTGGTGGCCAGCTCGGCGATGGTGGTCCCTCCGTCGGGGTACATCTGGAAATGGCCGGTCTGCGGGGTATCGACCACGTCGGAGGTGTCGGGGAAGAGGACAATCTTCGCGCCCATCTCCCTGGCGATGCGCTTGATCTCGCGCATGTCGGCGGGCTCGACCCAGCCGGGCAGGATGTTGACCTGGTCCTTGGCGATGCCGGAGTGCTCGGCCAGGCCGCGGACGATGCCCGCGCACATGTTGGAGAAGCCGGTGATATGCGAGCCGACATAGCTCGGGGTGTTGCAGTAGATCACCTTCTTGCCGGCCGGGACCTTGCCTTCGTCGACCGCCTTCTGGACGATCTGGTTGAGGTCGTCGCCGATGGTTTCGGAAAGGCAGGTGGAGTGAATGGCCACGAGGTCGGGATCGTAGATCGTGAACATGTTGGCGAGCGCCGCGAGCAGGTTGGCCTGCCCGCCGAAGACCGAGGATCCTTCGGTGAAGGAGCTGGTGCCGGCCATGATCGGATCCTTGTAGTGGCGGGTGAGGGTGCTGCGGTGGTACGAGCAGCAGCCCTGCGAGCCGTGCGAGTGCGGCAGGCAGCCGTGGACGCCGAGCGCGGCATACATCGCGCCGATGGGCTGGCAGGTCTTGGCCGGGTTGATGGTGAGCGCGTTGCGCTCCTTGATTTCCTTGGGGGTGTGTCTGAGTAGCATGGTAAGTTCCTTTCTATTTTATCGCAGGGCTTGGAGGCGAAAGTCTCAAGGTCTTAAGGTCGAAGGTTTCAGGGTTGCTGGTCTTAAGGTCGCAGGTCTTAAGGTAGGTGACTTCAGGCTTTTGACCTTAGACTTGCAGACATTTAGACCTTCCGACCTCCCGATTACGGCGGCTTTCCCGCCTAGCCCACATATTCGGCGCAGAGGCAGGGTTCGGTTTCGATCTTCTTGGCGAGCCACGGGGCCTTGAGCTTTTTCCAGATCGAGGTGCCGAGCATGGTCTCGATGTCGGTGTAGAAGTTGACCGCCCCTTTGAAGCCGGCGTACGGGCCGCCGTAGTCGTAGGAGTGGAGCTGCTTGAGCGGGATGCCCATTTTCTGGACGACATATTTTTCCTTGATGCCGGCGCAGAAGATGTCGGGCTTGTAGAACTCGATCAGCTTGTCGGTCTCCCAGTGGCTGATGTCGTCGACGATGAGCGAGTTGTCGGCCATGTCGGACATCATGCCCTTGTAGTCGCTCACCTCGAGGCCCTTAGCCTGGAGCGTCTCGAGCTTGATCTCGGAGGCGCGCGGCTGGAAGCGTTCGGGGTCGGCCTCGACCTTGAGCTCCTCGATGTTGCGGCTGTCGGCGTCGACCTTGATGGTGGGGAGGACCTTGCGGCCTTCGTAGTCGTCGCGGTGGCCGAACTCGTAGCCGGCGGAGACGGTCTCCATGCCCAGCTCCTTGAACAGCTCCTGGTAGTGGTGGGCGCGCGAGCCGCCGACAAAGAGCATCGCCAGCTTGCCTGCGGTGCGCCTGCGCGCCGCTTCGGCCTTGGCCTTGACGGGCGGCAGCTCGGCGGCGATCACCGCCTCGATGCGCGCCTTGAGCTCCTCGTCCTCGAAGAATTCGCCCACCTTGCGCAGCGCCTTGGCGGACGACTCCGCGCCGATGAAGTTGATCTTCATCCACGGGATGCCGAATTTTTTCTCCATCATCTCGGCCATGTAGTTGATCGAGCGGTGGCACATGACCAGGTTGAGGTCGGCCACGTGGGAATTCTCGAACGCGCCCATGGTGGAGTTGCCGGAGAAGGTGCAGACGACGTTGATGCCGCACGCCTTGAAGAGGCGGTCGATCTCGAAGCCGTCCCCGCCAATGTTGTATTCGCCGAGCAGGTTGATGTTGAACTTGGCGGTGGGCTTCGTGTCGTCGTTGCCGACCACATGCTTGAAGAGCTGGTTGTTGGCGATGTGGTGGCCGGCCGACTGCGAAACGCCCTTGTAGCCCTCGCAGCTGAAGCCGAAGACGTTGCAGTCGCCCAGCTTTTCCTTCATCTCGCGGGAGACGGCGTGGACGTCGTCGCCGATGAGCCCGACGGGGCAGGTGGAGAAGACGCCGATCGCCTTGGGGTGGAAGATGTCGTACGCCTCCTGGATGGCCTCCTTGAGCTTCTTTTCGCCGCCGAAGACAATGTTGTCGTCCTGCATGTCGGTGGAGAAGCAGTAGGTCATGAAGTTGTCGCCATCCTTGCCGGCGTCGGTCTGGTTGCGGCGGGTGAGCCAGGCGTAGAAGCTGCAGCCGATCGGGCCGTGGACGAGGTTGATGATGTCGCGCGTCGGCCCGAGCACCACGCCCTTGCAGCCGGCGTAGGTGCAGCCGCGCTGGCTGATGATGCCCGGAATCGTGCGGACGTTCGACTGGATCTCCTGGTCGAGCTTCGGGTCGTTGATGACCATCGAAGCCGCGCGCTTGCGGGCGATCTTCGGCGGGTACTTCGCGAGGATTTCCTCCTTCAGCTTCGAAGGATCCGGCAGTTTCTTGTGTTCGTTGCTCATTCCAAACCTCCTGAAGAGTCGAGGACGGTGCCGCCCGAGGGGCCGCTGGCGGTTTCGCCCGTCCTAACGCGGGTTGCTTCCAGAATCGGCAGGACGAAAATCTTCCCGTCGCCTGCGTTGCCGGTCTGGTTGGTGTCGATGATCGCCTTCACGGTGCGGTCCACCCAGCTGTCGGAAACGACGACCGTGATGAGGCGCTTGGGCACCAGGCGGGGGCCTTCGCCGAGCTGGGCGATCGCCTCCGGCGCACCCTCCTCCGCGCCGTGCAGGATGCGGTAATCGACCATCCCCTTGCCGCGGCCGAGCACCCGCCCAGTTGCGGTGAAGGAGGTGATTCCCGCCGCGTTCAACGCACGCTTGGTGTCGTTGATCTTGTTCATTCGTATGACTGCCATGACTTCTTTCATGTGTCTCCTTTCAGGATTGCCGATTTCCGATTTTTGATTGCCGATTGATTGGCAGGGGTGCTCCGCTGGCATTTCAATCGGCGATCGGCAATCATCAATCGGCAATGTAGTTAGGCTTCCTTTACGCCGGAGCTGATGGTGTAGACCTCGTCGACGGGCGAGATGAAGATCTTGCCGTCGCCGTAGTTGCCCTTTTCGCTCGTCTTGGCCACGGCCAGCACCGTTTTGACGACAAACTCCTTGTCGGAGGCCGGGATGACGGTCATGAGCATCTCCTTGGGCAGTTCGTCGTAGGTAACCTCGCCGACCTTCAGGCCGCGTTGTTTGCCGCGCCCGCAAACGGGCACCTTGGTGACGGCCGGGTAGCCGGCTTCGAGCAGCGCCTTCATGACGGCGTCGGCTTTTTCGGGACGGACGATGGAACGAATCAAAATCCGGGACATGTTTTTTCTCCTGGTTGGTTTTAAGTTTTTGGTGCTTGGTGCTTGGTGTTTAGTGCTTGGTGTTTAGTGCT
Organism: Pontiella sp.; assembly: GCA_041740875.1. Lineage (GTDB taxonomy): Bacteria > Verrucomicrobiota > Kiritimatiellia > Kiritimatiellales > Pontiellaceae > Pontiella. Next base: position 3,549 of record JBGSLE010000189.1, read on the forward strand.
TGGTGCCTAGTGCTTAGTGCTTGGTGTTTAGTGCTTGGTGCGTTGGTTCTGGTTCTTTGCCTATCCACTAAGGACTAAGAACAAGGAACTATTGACTGGCAGCTCTGCTGCCTAGACGCCGAAGCCGTATTTCACCAGCAGGGCTTCGAGCTCCTCGATGGTCAGCGGGTTCGGGATGACGAACATTTTGTTCTCGTGGATCTTCTTGGCCAGCGCGCGGTATTCGTCGGCCTGGCCGGCTTCCGGCGCAAACTCGATCACCGTTTTGCGGTTGAGTTCGGCATGCTGCACCACGTTGTCGCGCGGGACGAAGTGGATCATCTGCGTGCCGAGGCGCGCGGCCAGCGCCTCGATCAGCTCGTGCTCGTGGTCGCACTTGCGGCTGTTGCAGATCAAGCCGCCGAGGCGCACGCCGCCGGCGTCGGCAAACTTGACGATCCCCTTGCAAATGTTGTTGGCGGCATACATCGCCATCATTTCGCCGGAGACCACGATGTAGATCTCCTGGGCCTTGCCCTCGCGGATCGGCATCGCAAATCCGCCGCAGACGACGTCGCCAAGCACGTCGTAGAAGACATAGTCGAGCTTCTGGTCCTCCTTGTAGGCGCCGAGCTGTTCGAGCAGGTTGATGGAGGTGATGATGCCGCGGC
>JBGSLE010000190.1:0-5945 GCA_041740875.1 Pontiella sp.
GCCCGGCGTGACGGTGCTGCGCAGCGAACCGGGCGTGGCGGTGTGCCGCCTGGTTTCCGGAGAATACCGCTTCACCTCGCCGCTGGCGGCTACGACGGACAGCGGGAAATGAGGAAAAACCGTGCGAAAAATCCCGCGCCGGACGGGGCGGGTCAGCGGTTTAGCTTGGGGCTTATTTTCAGGACAAATTGATTCTGGTCGTCGGTGCGGAATTGATCCAGCGACGGCGAATACGACGCGTTGAAAATGGTCTCCCCATCCGGAAGAAACTGCATGATTCTCAGGTATCCTTGGCCGCCTTTTTTGTCGTACATCGGCCATTGATAGTTGACCAGCACCTGGTTCACCGTGTTGCCGCCCACACCCTCGCTCGCCAGCCGGGCCAATCCGTCGCCCAGAACGTGGCCGTTGAGCGTGAGGAAAAAGTTTGGTTGCCTGGAAACCAGTTTTTGCCAGAGGTCTTCCCCATCGTTGATGCCGCCCGCCGCCTGGAGGTCGACGGCGAGCTTGTAGTGTTTCGCCCATTTCGGGCTCCACATCTGCCGGTCGCCGAATTTTTCCCAGTCATAGCGGGTGTCGTCATAGTAGAGATACGCATGGGTATTCAGAATGACGCGGTGGTCCGGGTGCGCGGCCACGACGCCGTTGGCCCACTCCACGACCGCATCGCGCGGGCCCCATTCCAGGTTCAGTATCAGGATTTTCTGGTTCCCGATCGCGAAGAGATGGTAGCTGTTTTCCAGGCTGTTTGTTTCATACAGCCCGCCAAAGGAAGGCCACGCCTTGAACTCTTCCGGCAAAAAATACTCGCTCATCAACGTTTGGCGGACATCGCCAGAACCGTTTGTGCCATAATCATGGTTTCCGGCCACAAGCGCATAAGGCACCTGTCCGTCCAGCTTCGCCATGGCCTTGCGCGCCGCCGTCCACTGCTGCGGATTGTTGTTGTTCTGAATATCGCCGACATGGATGACATATTTGATGTTGTAGCGGTCCTTGTTCGCCACAATCCAGCGGGTCTGGTTCATGAAGTTGGAAAATGTTCCCGGCTGCACATCAAACTGGGTGTCCGGCAAAACCACGATCGTTTCAATGCCGGGGCCGGTTTTCAATATGCCGCGCGGATCGGCGGCATCCTTTGCGGCCAGCGCGCTCCACCCGGCGGCCAACCCTGCTCCTGCGACCAATAACAACGTTTTCATCGGTTCTCCTTTCGTTCATCAAAACTCATTTGTCCGCGCTTCCAAATCAGAGGCTAGCATGTGACAGAAATCCGTGCCATGCCTATGTTTGGTATATTTCCATGATGGCATCTTGACTCGCCACACGGGGCCGCCTCTTTAAAAACCACAACGGCCTCCAAGGATTCGCAGCCGGGCGCAAAAGCCACTCAAAAACCCATAAGCGCTGCGCCCTGCGTCGATTTTCGCCGGTCATTTAAATTTACAACCCTGTTTTGTAAGCTCTATAAACAAAGTATTGATGGTAATAGTCCATTTTAGGACACATGACCGGGTTTGATGCGGATAAGGGAACCAAGCCGCTTGCAGGAGAGAAAGAAGCGCCGCTGGGCGACGCATAGACAAAGGAAGAAAAAAAACAGGAGATAAAGAAATGAATCCGATAAAAACGACGATAGCGTTGACGATGGCCACCGTGCTGGTGTCCGCCATGGCACAGGCCGCAACGATCACTGCCACGCAAAGCGGCAACCTGCTCGACACGAACACCTGGGGCGGCGTGGCATTGCCAATCGCCGGCAATACGGACACGTGGCTTTTCCCCGGCACGGGAAGCATCACAAACCTCACGTTGGCGGCCAACGTCGTACCCTTCGATGGCGGCACGTTGGAGTTGGCGGGCGGGTTGTTCACGGCGAACAATACCAGCGATAATACAGCACGCGTATTGACCATGAACAACTTGGTGCTGTCGGGCGGCACGCTCCAGTCCGGCCCCTACACCACGACTCGCAAAACATGGAACATTGATCTAACCGGCGACACACTCACGCTAAATAGCGGAACGCTGAAATCGAACGCCAACAACAACAATGGCCAGTTACTCTTTAGAAATGGAATTCTGGCAGGGAATGGGACGATTCAGGTCACCGCCGGAATCACGCCAATTGCTACTGGCGGGGTTTTGTTTCAAAATACAATCAACATGACGGGGTTTACGGGCACGTTTGATGTAAACAACAATGGCTTGCTGTTGCTTCCGAACATTGCCAGCAGCAACGCTTCGTTCAAGATTGCCGTTTCGGGAACCGGAAAATTGAAAAACGACGCTGCCAACATTTCCGTCACGGGACTTACCCTGGGCGGATCGCCGATTGCAAGCGGCACCTACACCGCCGCCGATCTGCCAGCCTTCAGCAGCTATTTCTTTGCGCCTGCCAATACGAATTTCACGATCACCGTGGTCGGTGGAGGATCGCCTGCTGCGGCGGCTCCCAATTTTGTATCCATCACGTCCCTGCCGGCGGGTACGGTTTCGATGACCGCCACGGGTGAAGTCGGAACGGCCTACAGCCTCTGGGCGGCCACCTTCTTGACGGCGGGCGCCATTACCAACACCGGAACGGTGATTGCGAGCGGAACCATTACGGAAAGCCCCTTCCAGTTGGACGATGGCGGAGCCACCAACCACACCACCCGCTTCTATCAGCTCACCACGCCGTAAAACAACCGAACGCTCCGATTCACATCGTTGGGCCGGAGCGTCCCCCTAAACCCGTTGGGGCGAATGGATCGCCCATGAACAAAAAAGCGAAACCGATGATAAAACCATTAAGCGCAGCTGTTTTACTGGCATCTGCAATGGTTGCCCAATCCGCCATCATCTACCAGGATGATTTCAGCGGGCTTGCCGCAAATACCCTGCATGGAACGACGCCCGATGTTGGAGCGAACAGCTGGATTGGTGGAGCCGGCTTTAAGGCCGATGGTTCCGTTGGAGCCGGTCAAATCACGTCGATGACCGTCGCCTTTACGCCCACCAACGGAACGGCGTATCAACTGGACGCGCGCGTGGACGCAACGGCAACGGACGGGAACTGGGTCGGCTTTGGCTTCGCGAACGGACAAAGCACCGCTTCTGGAGCCGCCAATCGATTTACCAGCGGTGATACCGTCGGGAAAGCATGGGCCATTGTAAAAGGGGTGCCTGCCGTCGCCCCGAACGGCAATACCGCACACGGCAATGCGGCAGGCGAAGGGGTGCAATTCAGCGGAACCAGCCCGAGCGGATTGGACTGGAAACTCGAAACCGCCGAAATGGATCTGCGCATTGTATTGAATACGTTGAACCCGACCTGGACCGCCACCTGGTATGCCAAGCGCGCAACGGACAGCGACTATGCCCTCGTGAGGGACACGACCCCTCTTTCCGCCCAAAACATCACGTCCGTCGGCCTGGTAGCCGGCGGCGGGTCAGGCGTGTTCAGCTATTTTTCCCTGTCGGACAGCGCCACGGTTACGACCAATCCCCCTCCCCCGCCCCCGCCGCTTTTGATAGGGCTGAATAAAACCCCGCCTATCCTGCAGATTGGCTCCAGCAATCAGCTTCTACACGTATCGGCCGCGTTTTCCGACACCAACAATTTCCCGCAGTTGCTTCAGTATGCACCCGATATCGTCGACAATACATGGAGCAATCTGGATGTTGCGTTTGCGTCAAACAAAACGTGGCGCATCGACGATGGCGCAACGAAAGGCTTCTTCAAAACCAAGCCAACGCCAAACATTGTTTATGTCTTCGCGGACCAAATGCGCGCGGACGCCCTGGGTGCGTTGGGGAATACGCAAGTGATTACCCCGGAGCTGGATCGTTTGGCCACCGAGGGCATTCTACTGACCGACGCCATCTCCGCACAACCCGTTTGCACCCCATACCGCGCCCATCTGCTCACAGGACGCTATGGTCATACGACCGGCGTTTATCACAATGATCTTCGTTTGCCGGATACTGAACTTCTACTCCCGACCATCCTTAAAGCGAATGGATATGCCACAGGTTATATTGGGAAATGGCATCTTTCCGGAAACCGTCTCGATCCAGTGGATGCGGTAAGCCGTCGGGATTGGGACTATTGGGCGGTGCGCAACGTCTCGCACGATCATGACAACGTAAAATATTGGGTCAACGATTCCACAACAGCGATCACCGTTCCGGGGGCATGGGAACCCACCGTCCAAACCGACCTCGCCATCGATTTTATCAACAACCACACCAACAGACCCTTCTGTCTGATGATTTCAATGGGGCCGCCTCACGACCCTTATGCGGCTCCGAGCGAGTATGTCGCCATGTATAATGGCGTCACCATCGCGCCCCGCCCCAACGTCCCGGCAGCCTACTTCAAGGCCAATCAAATAAAGCAATATTATGCCATGATCACCAGCATCGACGAAAACATGGGGCGGCTGGACCAGGCGATCAAGGATGCGGGCATCGCGGACGATACCCTCTTTATTTTCACCTCCGACCATGGCGATATGCACGGATCATTAGGTCAAATCCTCAAACAGCGCCCGTGGGAAGAGTCGATCAACATTCCCTTCATCATTCGCTATCCACGCAGCATTAAAGCCGGACAAACGCGCGACTGGCTCTTCTCCTCCGTGGATGTAATGCCCACGCTGCTGAGTTTTTGCGAGATCGACATTCCCGCTAACGTTCAAGGGGTGAATTATGCGCCAACCATGATGGGATTGTCGGATGCCGAACGCGATGCGGCCTTTCTATTTAATGTGGCCATTGGCACTAACGGGTCGCATGTCGATTGGCGCGGAATCCGGACTAAGGATTGGATCTATGCGTATCACAATACAGGGGACTGGGTGATGTATGACTTGAACACCGATCCGTATCAGCTAAACAACCTCGTGGACAACCCGGCCTTTGCGGCGCAAAAAGCTACGCTGAAAACCCAACTGGATGCGATGCGAACCGATCTGGGCGACACCATGCCGCTGGGAGGCACGGTGCCCGACCCAATCATCTTGCCCTGACGCGCCTTACAGGGAGTTCCACAAATGGCACCATCCATCCCATCTCGAAAAAACGCTTCCAGAGGGTTCCTCGTGAACGCTTCCGCCATCCGCCTTTTTCTCACGGCCGTGCTGATGTGTGGAGGGGCCCGCTCGGAAACGATTCCGGACGCGAGCATCCCCCGGCCCCATGTGGTCGTGTTTTTGCTGGATGATGCCGGCTGGGCGGATTTCGGCTGCTACGGCAGTGCGATCCAGACGCCAAACATCGATGCCCTGGCCGCCGGCGGATTGCGCTACCGGCAGTTTTACAACACGGGTCGCTGCTCTCCCTCGCGGTGTTCGATCATGACCGGCAATTACACCCACGCCGTGGCGAACGATCCGACGCGTCCCATGCCCACCCTCCACACCTCCAACAACATTACCATCGCCGAGTTGCTCGGCACGGGCGGGCCCCTCGGCGCAAATGGCTACCACACCCTCAAGGCCGGGAAATGGCACATCGGCAGCGGCACAGCCAGCCGGCCGCGGGCCCGCGGCTTTGACCATGCCTTCGGGCTGGGCCCCTACGCGGATGACAAGGGGGGCACGATAGCTGCCGGTCCGACCTTCGGGCACTGGGTCGAGGGCAACTACTACATGGTCTCTTTAAACAATGCGATCCCCGCCCGTACCTATGCGCCAGCCCAGCAGTTCCACTGCACCGATGCCATCGGCGATTTCGCCGTCGATTTCATCGACTATTCCCTGACCCAGCCCGGCAACCGCCCCCTCTTCGCCTATCTACCCTTCTGGGCACCACACTGGCCGATCAGCGGTCCGGCAACCCTGGCCAACCACTACACCGACGTCGGCGATCCCAATCCGGGCGACGTGGATGCCGTCCGCTACGAGGCGGGCTGGGACGTGATCCGGCAGCAGGCCTATCAGCGGCAACTAGCCATGGGC
>JBGSLE010000191.1:0-3064 GCA_041740875.1 Pontiella sp.
CCGCACGAAATGGCGCTGCTCGAACTGCTCATCCACCACTACGACGCCGTCCACTCCCTCGTCGAAAAATACCTCTTGCCCGACCTGCTCGACGACCCGCAGTGCCGCGAACTCGTCAACCTCCTGCTGGCCGACTCGCCCAAAACGCTCGCCGAAGGGCTCCACGATTTCGACGCCGCCCTGCAGCAAACCATCACCCGCGCCATGGCCGACGAATCGAAGAAGATCGACACCGAAACCTCGCCCATCGAACTGGCGCAGCACCACATCCTGCTCTTCTGGAAACGCCATTTGGAAAGCGAACAGGCCGCCCTGGCCAAGCGGCCGGAACTGACCAGCGAACAGCGCTTCAAGGAGGCCACCCGCATCCGGCACGACCTCCACGCCATCGCCAAAGGCTGGAGCCACGCCCAGCCCATGCTCGACGCCCGCCTCCACGCCAAAGCCGACACCGACTTCTAGCGCAGCGAACGGTTGAAATGCCGTTGAAGCGGCGCGTGGCATCGCATTCGTGAATTGGCTTGGCAGGCAGGATTTGCACGTGGTGGTGCGGGCTTCCCTGATGGCAGGGAGCGCGCCACACACCGCGGCTTTTAGGCCACCGGGGCCGGGCCGACCGTTTCGCGCTCGACCAGCCGTCCGCTGAATTGCAGTTGCGCGATGGCCCGCATCGGCTCGTTGGTCCGGCGCAGCAGCATTTCGATGCCGGCGGCGGCCATGTCCTCGAACGGCCAGTCGATGGTGGTCAGCGGCTTCATCCCGTGCGGCACATGCAGGCAGTCGAACCCGCAAATCGAAACATCCTCGGGAACCCGCAACCCGCGCGCCTGAAGGAAATCGATCAACGTATAGCCGACATCGTCGTGCGAGCAGATCCAGGCCCGCACCCCGGCGGAGACGGCTTCGCCGACCTTCTCGAACAACCGGTCGCCGACCGGCTCCCAAATATTGATGGCCCACGCCGGGTTGTACGGCAGCCCCAGCTGCGCCAGCGCCTCGACATAGCCGGAAAAGCGGGCCAATGAGAAAGAGGTGCCAGGCACGTCGCAGCAAAACCCGATCTTGTGGTGCCCAGCCGCCTGGAATCCGTTGATGATGTCCGCCACGGCCGCGCGGTCGTCCTGCCCCACGCAATCGATGCGCACGCCGGGGTCGTGTATGATGATCCGCACGCAGGGTTTTTGCCCGGCCACGGCCGCCACCAGGGACGCCGGCGCCAACCCCGCAATCAACACCCCGGCCAGTTGCTTGGTCTTCAGCGACTCGGGGATGTCCGCAGTCACCCGGATCTTCTCCGCCGCCGATTCCGAGAGGTATTCGACATGCAGCAGCAAGCTGCGCTCCCGGGCCGCATCGATCGCCCCGTGCAAAACCCGCATCATCACTTCGGTGCTGTTTGGCGTCCGGAGGTCCGGCATGCAGGCCAGCAGCCCCAGCACCATCCCCTTCTGTTTCGCCGTGCCTTTGCGCGAGGCCGATTTTTCGGTGGCCGGCAGCCGGTAGCCCATCTCGCGGGCCACCTCGATGATCCGCACCGCCGTGCTCGATTTCGGCCCCGAAACGTTTCGCAAAACCCGGCTGACGGTCGCCCTGGAGATCCCGAGCCGCTGTGCGATTTCTTCCTGAGTGGGATGCTTCATGGCGGCATGCTACCAGCAAGCTCCGGCGGGAAGCCACGTGTTATTGCATGAAATTGCGGCCTCCGCGTTCACGCCGGTACAGGCGCAGGTAAGAGCCGATGAAGGCGTTGGCCGGAAGGATACGTTCGGCTGGCGGTGCGGGCTTTCCTGCTGGTAGGGAGCGCGGCCGAAAACGTAGACGGAGCATCCTTGCTCCGTTAAATGAAAGTCTTTATTTAAGAATATTGATACCTATTTATCGATTTAATTATTGTGTTGACGGCAAAGGCACGGGGCATAGATTGCCCCGGCGGGAGGGACTCATGAAGACCTTGTTTCTTTTCTATCCGCCGAACGTGCAACGCTTAACCACCCGCACCCTCTCCGGACAATCCAGCGGACACCCTGCCCAAGCCCATAAGCCATTTGCGCCTTAAGCCGGATCGAACCCGATCGAACCAGGAGTGAGTCATGAAACAACATACGCGCACCCCAGGCCTTGTCCTGCTATCCACCGTCCTGATGGCGGTCGCCGCCCGCTCACCCGCCCAAACCAACTGGCCTGTCCTCAATTTGAACGACAGTGGGGCAGGTTCCCTGCGCGAGGCCATTGCCAGCGCGGCACCGGGAACAACCATCGTCTTACCCGACGCGGGGATCCTCACGTTGACGAGCGGGGAGCTGGCGATCAACAAGGATCTCACCGTTACCGGGCCGGGTGCGAAGGCCCTCGCCATCAGCGGCAACAACAGCGGCCGCGTATTTAGTATTGCCGAAGGGTGCGCGGTCGCCATTACCGGCCTCACAATCCGCGAAGGGCGAGCCGCCCAAGGTGCGAATGGCTATATCGGAGTCGGTGGATCCCCGGGAGGAGGGATCTACAACGCCGGAAACCTGACTTTGAACGAATGCGCCGTCATCAACAGCCATTCCGGCAGCGGCGGCAACGGCGGATCAGGATCTCCAGGCAATCCCGGAGGGTCGGGGGGCCCGGGGGGAGCCGGGGGCAGCGGAGGAGGAATCCACAATACCGCTTCCGGGGTGCTGGTATTGAACCGTTGCACCCTGAGCGGCAATTCCAGCGGGGCGGGCGGGGCAGGCGGAAGTGGCGGCTACGGCAATGAATATGTTTTCCTGGTCGGAAGCGCCAATGGCGGTCCCGGCGGATCGGGGGGTGCCGGCGGACAAGGCGGAGGCGTATACAACGCCGGGATGCTGACACTGGATCGATGCACCATCAGCGGCAACCTGAACGGCCGGGGCGGCAACGGTGGAAGAGGCGGCAACGGCTACGTCTATTGGCTGGATGACGGTGCAGGAGGCCGGGGCGGCAATGGCGGTACGGGCGGTTCCGGCGGCGCCGTGTGGAATGCCGGTACTATTTCGATAACGAGCGGCTCCATCGCCTACAACGCCGCCAGCCCGGGTGGAACAGCCGGCGCGCC
>JBGSLE010000192.1:0-2068 GCA_041740875.1 Pontiella sp.
GCGCACCTTTTGCTGGTGGGACGCCAACGGCGAAGGGGTGACGGCAACCTTGGTGCAGCATCCTTGGAAGCTGGTCGTGCGGCAGAAAGGCGGGAAGGCGGCGCCGCAGGATCGGGAACCTTGGCTGTTCAACCTCGGGGAGGACCTGTCCGAAACCACCGACCTGGCCGGGCGGCATCCCGAAACCGTGCAGCGGCTCAAGGCGTCCATCGACGAATGGGTTTCCCAGATGCCGAAGCCGCAGTGGTAGGAAAGCGGCTGGCCGGCCGGTGCGTCACTCCTTGGCCTTCTGTTTTTCCTGCCGGAATTCGTAGGGGGTCTTGCCCGTCGCCTTCGAAAAGAAATGGTTCATGTATTGCGCCGACGAGAAGCCCAGCTCGCAGGCAATCTGGCTCACGTTGCGGTGGGTGTTGAGCAGCATGTCGGTGATGCGCTCGATCCGCCGCTTGCTGATTTCGTCCTGGATGCTGCAATTCATGGCTTTCTGGAACGCCCACTGCAGGGTGCGCAGCGGTACGCCGAGCGCCTTGGTGATTTCGCTGACCGAGACGTGGCGGTGGCTGTTCTCCTGGATGTAGCTGAGCGCCAGGGCGACCCGTATGTCCTTCATCGCGATCGTGTCCGAGCTCTTCCGCGGCGCCAGCCCCTTCGGCGGAACAAGCACCAGCCCGTTCTTCGGTTTTTTGCCCTGCATCAGCAGGTCCAGCTGGGCCGCCGCCGCGTAGCCGACGCCTTCCCAGTTGAGGTCGATGCTGCTCAGCGGCACCTCCGTGTAGGGGCAGATGACAGGATCGTTGTTGGTTCCGATCAGCGCCACCTGTTCGGGCACGGCGATGCCGAGCTGGTGGCAGGCGCGCATCAGCATGGCGGCGCCTTCGTCCTCGATCGTATAGACGGCAATGGGCTTTTCCGACTCGGCCAGCCATTTTTCGATCGTCTTGCGGATGGGGCCGTCCGTGCTGAACGAGCCTTTGTGCAGGTCGGTTTGCGGCAGGTGCCAGCTTTCGGAGGCGAAGCCCTGCTTGCCGAGCGCGAGGCAGAACCCCTTGCGCCGGTCTTCGACGTACCAGTGCGATTGGGTGCTGAAGACCGCGAAGCGGGTGAATCCGCGCGCGAGGAACTCCTCGGCGGCCAGCCGTCCGGCCATCACGTTGTCGGGATAGACCCGCGGCAGATCCATCGGGCTGTAGTTGCCCAGGTCGACGGCCGGGAGGCGCGACTTTTCCAGCAGCCGGGCCCGGCGCTGGTCGTTGGGGCCGAGCATGACAATCTGACCGTCCGCCTCCGGGATGTCCAGGGGCTGCGACATGTGCGGGCTGGCCACCACGTCCCAGCGGTTGGCCCTAGCGTATTCGAGCAGGCCCTGGTGTATGCGGATGTCGTACCATTTCAGCGAAAGGACGACCAGTTTGCGTTTGTCTTCTGCCATTTATCCTCCGGCATGGGTTGCGCGATTGAATACCGGATGGAGGCCATTGTTGCAACAAACATGCAAAAGGAAATCGAAGTCGGGGCGCAAGTCGGTTCCGTAGGGCAAGGGATGCGGGAAATCTGTCTTGTCCTGATATAGGTTGTCACTTTGAAGCAGATGGGTTGCCCGAATAGGCACCTTTCCCGGCAACTTTTCTAACCACAAGATGCCCGGCGCGGCAGAGTCGCAACCAAAATCACACCACCGAGGCCACTGAGGAAAACGTGGGAATAGTACCGCTGCTCTGTGCCCTCTAGCGCCGAGCGAAGCGAAGAGTATTTGCGAATGCAAATAGCGATCAAAGAGAGCGGTTCTTGGTAGGGACGGCTGTCCCTAGCCGTCCGCAGTAGAGTGGGGCGCTCCGACCTACCCATTACGGCATCGCAATCGTTGCCTGCTCTAGGCTTATTGGAAGTTTTGCACGGTTTCGGTGACGGCCTGGATGGCTTCGAGGGAGGCGTCGGGGGGGACGCCGTGGCCGAGGTTGAAGATGAAGCCGTCGCGGCCGCGCATCGACTCGCAGACCAGGCGGGCCTGTTCGGCGGCGGCTGAGGGGGTGGCGAGCAAGAGCGCGGGGTCGAGGTTGCCTTGCACGGC
>JBGSLE010000193.1:0-10954 GCA_041740875.1 Pontiella sp.
ACCGGTGCGGAATGAGGCTCGGACGGAGCCTCGCCCTCCATGTTGCAGAGCATGCACTTAAACGAGACAGATGACCCCCGCTCCTTTGACCCGCTAGGTAAACACAGGGTGTTCAAACGTTCCACAGATGCTAGCGTATGGGACGAGTTCTGAAAGGAGCGAATGCCTGCGCGGCATCCGCAGGGAAGCGAAGCGTGGCTTTCGCTCTTTTTTGGAACGGAAGAAATAACGATTAATCATAGCTCATGAACCTGCATGAGAGAAGCTATAGTGGTCTTGTGAAAATGAATTTTTATTTGGGCCTGGTGGTTTTGTGCGGCATCGTTGTGTTGCCTTCGGAGGCGCACGTGGTGGCCGCTTGGGATTTCAACGCGTCGGACAATACGGCCTCAGCCGGCTGGACGAGCTTTATCCTGGGATCCAACCACACCGATACGGTTGGAGGCATCACGCTGACGCAAGCCGCAACCGGCAGTTGGTCCGGCCGGGCAAAGACGGCAGCCTATGCACTCACGAACGCGCCGGTGCTGCTGGCGGCGGCTCCTGATATCTTTGACGATGGTTTTGATCTGGCCGGGACGCAGGATTTCACGCTGTCCGGGCTGGTGGAAGGCCAACAGTACCGGCTTCAGCTGGTTGGGCAGGTTACCTTCACGGCTGATGCGCAAGACCGGAATCTTACGATGACCACGGATGTCGTAGGATCCTCCACGGCAAAGCTATTCAACATTCCTGATGTGGTCGCCGGGGTGGCCGCGGGATATTCCGACTATCTGGAATTTACGGCGGATGCGGCGGGTGAAGCCGTCATCACGTTTGATAAAGTGAATGCTGGCCAAAAAATGGTTGGCGGGCTGGTCGTTGAAGCCATCTCCCCGCCGGAACCCGTTCCGCCGCCCATGATCATCGGTCATGGCGTGCAAGGCGGCACCAATTTCATCATGACCTGGACGTCCGAGGAGGGCCAGGCGTTCGACCTGTTGAACAGCCTCGATCTTTCAAGCTGGTCGAACCTGCTCGAAAACCTACCCGCCGCAACGGCCGCGACCCAGACCACGCACGCCGTGGCCATGGACGAGGCGATCGATCACCAGTTTTTCCGGGTGCGACGAACCGATCGCCGCCCGCCGAACATTATTCTGCTGTTTGCGGACGACCTCGGCTATGGCGACCTGGCCTGCTACGGGCACCCCTACGCAAAAACCCCCAACCTCGACAAGCTGGCGGAGCAGGGAACCCTGTTCCGCACATTCAATGTCACCGGCATGACCTGCAATCCAAGCCGCACCGGATTGTTGAGCAGCTGGCATCCGAACAGCTATCCGCTCCCAACGGAAACTTACGGGTTTGACCAGGCGCAGTTTGGTTACGAAGACCATCCGACGATCATGGAACTGCTCCACGATGCCGGATACCGAACCGGCCATTTCGGCAAATGGCACATCGGGCCGGAAGCATCGGTAACCAATGGTACGTACGGCATCGATGAAATTAGTCTCGGTGGCGGGGGCGGAGGCGATCCGCGTGGCCGGGATGAAGCTATCTACCAGGACGCCATCGACTTTATCGTGGCCAACCAGCACACCAACTTTTACGTGAATGTGATGGGCCGCGTGACCCATTCCCCGGTGGCGCCTCGCCCGAATCTGATCGAAAGCGCGGGATTTGCCGATCTGGTGGTCCATCGCAGCGATTTTTCCGGACAACAGATCCAGGATGTTTTCGACGGAATTACCGCCAACGGCGGGGACATCGATCGGGGGATGGCCAGCTATCTGACGGAAATCTATTACCTCGACCAGTTTATCGGCGAGCTGTTGGCAAAGCTCGATGAGCTGGGAATTGCGGACAACACCATCGTCGCCTTTTCCAGCGACCAGGGGGCGGCCCCGCCCTCCTACGATGCATTCCCGGTTCCGACGAATGCATTCAACATGGTCGGCTGGTCCGGCGGGCTGCGTGGGCAGAAGCACGATCAGCACGAGGGTGGGGTACGCTCCCCGTTTATCCTGCGCTGGCCGGGCCATGTGCCGGCGGGAAAAGTGAATGCCCACTCGGTCATCTCCGCTTTGGACTGGCTGCCGACGCTGTGCGACGTTGCGGATGTGACGATCAATCCCGCCCGGTTCCAGGGCGAAAGTGTGCTGGATATCTGGGAAGGGGCCGAGCGTTCGCGCAACGATCCCCAGTTCTGGAACAGTTCCATGAAAAAAGATGACTGGCGGGCTTACTTCGTGAATGGGTCGAGTACCAACATGGTGGCACTGTACGACCTCGCCACGGATTTTGCCGAAACCAACAATCTGGTCGCGGTTCGTCCCGACATGGTCAACGAGCTGACCGGCATCTGGGAAAACTGGGTGAACAATCTGCCGTAGGATGAGTTCTCATGTCGCGAAATCTACAGCAGGACTTGGTATGGCCGGACGCGTCGTTTGGCCACTAGGTGAATACAGGGTATGCAGGATAAATGGAGATGTTATAAATACCGCTGGATGAGGGGATGCCGTTCCCGCGGCAAGACAGTGAGGTTGATCGGAATATGTTTTTAGGGGTCTTATACTACGTTGTACTAGGCACGCATATGGAGTGGAGACTTTAGTGAATTCGCCTGCCAAACCGCAACAGATGGACAGTAGTCAATCGAAGAAAACACCCCTGTTTTTTTAATGATGAGAGATGAAACGTTCTTTCTATGGGGGGAATCCTCGAAACAACCAGGAGGCAGGGAAATGAAAATCAGAAACGAAGGAGGAAGCTACATGAAAATGTTAAATCGTATGACCACAGCGAGCGCTATTCTGGCTGCAACCGTAGGTCTGGCATCGCAGGCAAGTGCGAAGGTCGTGACCGGATTCAAAGCGGGCGGCAACGATACGGCGGCCACCACGGTGACGTGGAGTAACCTGACCGGCGTAGTCACCGTCAAAGCTCCCGGAGTGGGCAACCCCACCATCGGTGTGGTGGACAATATGTTCGACGCAACCAACGCAACCGGAACCATTGCCATGGATGTCGTCGCGCTCAGCGACGATACTCAGGCGTTCAATCCCACCAACTGGATCGGCGGCACGACCGGCGGCGTGACGTTGATCCAAACCACGACTGCCGGCTGGGGCGTTCAAGATACGGTAGGCAACGGCAACATCCAGCCGGGCGAGGCGCTAATCCTCACCTTCGATCTGGGCAACCTTGCGCTGGCGACCAACCACATCATCAAGTTCACGGGGATCGGGCTTAACGTTTCCTCTGCCCAGTTGTGGCAGCGGACGGGCGAATCCAACGGGGTGCTGGTGGCGGAGGGAACCTCCATCGTGCTGCCCTCCCTCGTGCTCGCGGACGGCGACACCTTTGCGCTGGTCAATTCCGCTGGAACAGCCATGCGCCTGGCCGACCTCGCGCTCGAGATTCGGGCGCTGCCTACCAACGTGGAGACGCCGACCGGCCTGGATGCCGTCGCGGCCGACACCGTCGCACTGCTCGATTGGGACGACGACCTGACCGGTTTCCTGGACTACTATACGGTCTACCGTTCGACCGTCAGCGGCACCAACAACTATGTCGCGCTGACCAACGTCGCCAGCAGCGCCTTCATCGATACCGCCCTGGTGAACGGGACCACCTATTATTATGCGGTCACGGCAATCGGCACGAACGGGTTTGAAAGCGGCTACAGCGACGAAATATCGGCAACGCCGGTAGCAGCGTCGGCCAGCACGGTGCTGGTCCAGCATCTGGACGCCACGGTGGTCGCCAGCGTGACGCTTAGCAACGTCAACGAAGTCGTCTCCTGGGCCGACCAGTCGGGGAGCGGGAACAACGCAACGGCCCTTGACGAGGTCCCGGTGCTCTATCCCAGCGCCAGCCTGTCGGGTTCGGGCCTGTCCGGCATGGATGTGCGCACCAACCGCGCCGTTATGACGCTGCTTACTGCCGTCGCGTCGGATTCCGTCCTCGATTTCCGCGGCGCGGCGCTGACCAACAGCGGCTTTGCCGTGCTGGTGGCGTTCAAGACGGACAGCGTGGCGACGAACGTCAACAATCACTCCGTGATGGGCAATGGCAATTTCGGCCTGCGGTATGACGGGAACGGGAACATGGAGGCCAACCTGGGCGGGTCGTTGATCTCCAAGACCAACACGACCGTGGCGGCCGGCGACACCATCGTCTATGCCTTCAACTATACCGCCCCATCCGGACTCGTGGAGTTCTGGGACTCCAAGAGCGAGAGCCTCGACACGATGGCAACGACCGTCTATGGCGACTTTTCGTCCGGTTCGCTGATTCTGGCCGGGGCGGTGAACAAAAACATGTTCATGGATGGCATGGTCGGCGAGGTGCAGATCTACAGTTCGCGGCTGAGTCCGTCGGAGTTCGCGGCCAAGCGCGATGCGCTGGCGGCCAAATGGGGTGCTTCTTCTGGTGCCTACGGTTTGTGGGCCGCAACGTATGGCGTGGGCGCAGAGACGGAAAACCCCGACAACGACGCGCTGGACAATCTGGCGGAATACGCCATGGGCGGCAACCCGACCAACGGGGCGGATATCGGCCTCGTTCCGGTGCTGGCGAAGGGCGTGGGCGAAATGATCTACGTTCATGCGGTGCGTACGGATGATTCCAGCCTGTCCTACTACCTCGAAACAAACTCCGATTTGGTCTATGGAGCTTGGACCAATAGCGGGTACACCGTAACGGGAACCGATATGACGGGAGGCACCTTCGACTTTGTCTCCAATTCGGTTCCAACCACGGCGTCGAAATTGTTTATTCGGCTCCAGATCGAAAAATAAAACCGGCGAACGTTTAGTCGCCAACAGCAAGGAATTGGCCCCGCTTCATCCCATCGGTGGAGCGGGGAGCCTCTCGTCGATCCGGCCACGACGAAGGTACAGAAAACAGGGGTCGTGGTGTATACGGCGAACGATAATCGGGGCAATGAACATGAGATTCGGTGTGCAATCAGGGATACGTAGCGGGATTGGTGCGGGCCTTCTGGGTGCCGTGTTAGCGAGTGGAACCGTCTTGGGCGCGCAACCCAATGTGGTGCTGATCGTGGCCGACGACCTCGGCTATGCGGACGCAGGGTTTACGATGCCGTATGCCATGCCGATGCGCACCTCGACCCATCTGGGGCAGCCATGGGATCCGACCCCGCTGGCCGAGGTGCATACGCCGAACATCGACCGCTTGGCGCAGCAGGGCGTCGTCTTCACCAGCGGCTACGTGAACGGCAACGTCTGTTCGCCGACCCGTGCCGGGCTGATGCTCGGACGCTACCAGCAGCGCACCGGGATCTACGATGCCGGCACCGGTGGGCTCGGCATGCCGGTGTATGAAGCGGCGAGCTATTCGCAGTCGGGTAACGACTTTGCCCGGATCAATCCCATCTTTCCCGAATTCCTCAGGCAGTCGGCCAGCATGGAAAGCAACTATGTGGCGGGGGTCTTCGGCAAGTGGCATCTTGGGGAGGACGAAATCTACGAGCT
Organism: Pontiella sp.; assembly: GCA_041740875.1. Lineage (GTDB taxonomy): Bacteria > Verrucomicrobiota > Kiritimatiellia > Kiritimatiellales > Pontiellaceae > Pontiella. Next base: position 5,487 of record JBGSLE010000193.1, read on the forward strand.
GGTCAACGGCACGCTGATCAACGACGTTGGCCGCGTGCGAAAGACCGGCTTTCCATACACGTCCATCGCCGGTGGAAATTACGAAGAGCCGGACATCGTCGCCGGACCGATCGCCAACCTGCAATCCGGCCAAAACGTTGATCCCACGTGGATGGATGGCAGCCCGTGGCATTGCCTCAACCGCGGCTTCGACCACTTTTTTTACTTCATGGGGCGCGGTGCGCACGACTTCTGGGATCCCAACAATGTCTACGACGACGCCGATCCGGCCCATCCGTTTCGTCGGACCGCCGGTATGGACGCGCGCCTCAACCCCGGCTATTCGGGTTCGGACGCCGACCAGATCGAGCCGGTCGGTAGCTGGGACAGCGCCTCGGCCTACACGATTCACCCCGCGCGCATTCCGGAAAACTACATGACCGTCCGCATCGCCGAAGCCGCCACCGATTTCATCGGCCAACAAGCGGCCAGCGGCCGCCCGTTTTTCTGCTATGTCCCCTTCAACGCCGCCCATTCGCCGGCGCAGACGCCCTACCACATGGATCCGTCCACCACGCAGTTGGACCGCCTGGACAACACGGTACGCCGCTACAACGTGCTCGATGAATCTGGCAATCCGGCCTATCCCGTGACGGACCTGGTCGAGGCCGATTGGTCCAACCCGAAAACACCGCCGATCAATTGGTTCCCCGATCCGCTCTACCTTTACGAAAAATACAAGGACAACCCCGCCGCGTTCCGCTATTTCTCCGGCGGTTCCGGCCAGCAAGCCGTGAAAGCCGATGCCGACATCCGCGCGCGCTGCATCACGCTCGCCATGATCCGCTGGATGGACAAGGGCATCGGCGAGATCATCCAAAAGCTGAAGGATCCCAACGGCGACGGCGACGAATCCGACAGCGTCTACGACAACACGGTCGTGCTCTTCATCTCCGACAACGGCGGCGCCTCCGGTATGCTGGCCGCCAACGCCCCGCTGCGCGGCAACAAGAGCACCAACTGGGAGGGCGGCATCCGTTCCCCGTTCATCTTCAGCTGGCCGGCCATGTTAAAGGCCCAGAACGGCACGCAGACCAACGACCTGGGCGAGGTGGTGGCCAACCAGCAGCTGGTGCATGCGCCGGTCATCGCCATGGACTTCCTGCCGACTCTCCTCGACATCAACGGGCTCCCGCCTCTCGCGCCCAGCGTACTGCTGGATGAGGAAACCCAACACTTCTACGACTACAGCCCGGAAGGGAGCAGTTTGATGCCGCTCATCCGCGGCGAGGCCGACGCCATCCACGACTACCTGTTCTGGGCCAATGGCGCGGCCGCTTCCGACGGGGCCGTGCGCAAGGGTGAATGGAAGCTGTTCCTGAACCACGGCTTGCCGCTGGAGCTCTACAATCTGGACGACGACATCGCCGAAACCACCAATGTGGCGGAAAGCCATCCGGATGTGGTGCGCGACTTGCGGCAGGCCTACTTTGACTTCATGAACCAGGCGGCGGAGTCGCTTCGCCTGCCGGTGCCAAACACGCGGCTCTACATGACTCTCTCGAATCCGCCGGTTTCGGTCGAGGGGCAGTGCGCGATCGACTATTTCGACTATCCTGCAAGCACGAAGCTGACAACTGGTCTAGACGGCGGTACCAACTGGGTCGGTTCCTGGCAGGTGTCGTCGACCGGCGACAACGCGCTGATCGATCCCGGCAGCTTGTCGTTCAACGATCCGGCGGGAACCTATGTGGACGATGGTGTCGGCAACCATTTCGGCGCGCGGCGCAAGGAGATTGAAATCAGCCGTGCGTTCAGCGGAACGCCCGTCGCTTCGCCGGTCTGGTTTTCCTGTCTGCTCGCGAACATGCAAAATCTCGATGCGGGTCTGCACCAGGACCAGCAGCGCTGGCAAATCCATCCCAACAACCTGCCCAACACCTACCTCAAGATCGGCGAAGGGTTGACGGCCGCCTCCAGCTTCGTGGCTAACGGGGTCTCGTCCGCCCTTGACGTGCCGGTCGACCTGACCAACGGCACCTACCTGCTGGTGATGCGCATGGAAACCGATGTCGATGGCTTGAACGATTCGGTCCGGGCGTGGATCATCCCCGCCGGAACCGCCATTGAAAGCGCCACCGAGGTCGCGCTCGATGCGGCCGCCGGCGGAGCCGCCAACCTCAACCGCACAAATGCAAACCTGTGGGCGTCCGGCTTGGCCTCCATCGGACTGCTGGGCGACGGAGCCCTGAATTCCGACCCCGACGATGCCGCCATGATCGATAGCCTGCGCATTTCCTTTGCTGGTACCAACGACGCCGTACGGCTTAACGCATTGCTGAAGGGCGCTATTGGCCAATCCGGGGAACCCCCCTCCGCGCTGGCCTACTACAGGCTGGCTCAGGCCGATGTCGGATCCCTGGCGTTTCAGTATGATGAAATCGCTGGGTGGCTCACGTCGGATGCCTCCAGCGGAGCCCTCTTTGAAATGACGACCAATCTGTCCTCCGGGGTGTGGCTGCCCACCGTTCCGGCAGAATCCGACCTGATCGATTGGTGGGGCGACCAGAAAAGCTACCGGGTGCGCTTTGGCATTGGCCCGGAACCCGCAGCGTTCATCCGGATGCGCTAGGTTTTGTTTGGACGAAAGGAGGGGACCGCAGTGCCGGCGCTGGAGATTCCCCCAACTCAACCGGATACAAGATGGGTGCGGGCGGCAGACTGGAGTTCTGAATGGACAAGGTAAGGGTAGGATGGCTGGCAGCGGGGGTGTTTGTAATGTCGAACATGGCGCAGGGTATGGCGAATGTGGACGAGGTCGATCCGACGATTGGCAATGTGGCGTGGCTGCTGAAACCGACCCGCCCGACGGTGCATCTGCCCAACAGCATGGTGCGGTTCCATCCGTACCGGGAGGATGCCCGCGCCGACCAGATCGACTATTTCCCCCTGACGATGTGTTCGCACCGCCAGGGCGGATCCTTTAGCATCATGCCCGCCGAGGGTCCGCTGACGTACGACCGCGAAAACGTGACGCCGTATCACTACTCGGTCTGGCTGGAGGAGCCGGCGGCCACGCTGGAATTCACACCCGGCGAGCGCTGCGGGTTTTTCCGCGTCACCGCCCAGGCCGGCTCGCCGCGCTTGTTGCTCTCCACCCGCAATGCCGGCGAGCTGAAAGCCGGCGAGCGGAACAGTTTTTCGGGCGTGGAAACCTGGCGTGGCGAGACGAAGGTTTATCTGTTCGGCGAATTCGATGTTCCGGTTGCCATGGTCCTGGGCGACGGAACGCTTGCCGCGGCGTCGGAGCGTGCCGGGAACCGCCTGCTGTGCCGTTACGGCATCTCCTATATCAGCGTGGAGCAGGCCGAAAAAAACCTGCGGAACGAGCTGAACGAGTGGAACTTCGACGGGCAGGTTGTGGCCGCCCGGCAGCGCTGGGAGCAGGCGCTGGGACTCATTCAGGCCAAAGGCGGAACGGCCGCGCAACGGCGTGTCTTCTTTACCGCGCTCTACCGTTGCCATGAGCGGATGGTGGACATTACCGAGGATGGCCGCTATTGGAGCGGATACGACAATCAGGTCCACCAGGCGGATCGTCCGTTCTACGTGGACAACTGGCTGTGGGACACCTATCTGGCGATGGAGCCGCTCCGCATGATCCTCGATCCGGTCATGGCGCAGGACTGCATTGCCTCCTACATCCGCATGTACGAGCAGACCGGCTGGATGCCTAAGTTTTCCAATGTGGCCGGACCGGGCGATACGATGACCGGCAACCATACCGCTTCCTGGATGGCCGACGCCTGGTTCAAGGGGCTGCGCAATTTCGACATGGAAAAAGGCTATCTCGGCAACCGTAAAAACACGCTGGAGGGAACCCTGCTCCCGTGGTGTCACGGCCCGCGCACCCGGCTCGATGAAATCCATGCCGAAAAAGGGTTTTTCCCGGCGCTCCATCCCGGCGAAAAGGAGACCGAAGCGCGGGTGAATCCCTTCGAAAAGCGGCAGGCCGTCGCGGTGACGCTGGAATATGCCTACGACGACTGGAACCTGGCCCAGACGGCGCGGGTGCTCGGCCGTGATGCCGATGCGGAAATCCTCCTGAAACGCGCCGAAAACTACCGCAACGTCTACCGCGCCGAAAAAGGCTTCATGTGGCCGCGCGATGAAAACGGCGCGTGGATCGAGCCGTTCGATCCAGCCTCTTCGGGCGGACAGGGCGGGCGCGACTATTTCACCGAAAACAACGGCTATATGTTCAACTGGCATGTGCGCCATGACTTCGCCGGGCTGTTCGAACGGATGGGAGGCCGGGCGGCGGCGGAACAAAAGCTCGACGGGCTCTTCCGCGCCGGGCTCGGCGCGCTGGATGACGGCACGCCCGTGCCGGCATACATTTTCTCCCGCCAGTTTCCCGACTCCACCGGCATGGTCGGCCAGTTTTCGATGGGCAACGAACCGGGGTTCCATATCCCGTATCTCTACAACTATCTCGGTGCGCCGTGGAAAGCGCAGAAACGCATCCGCATGCTGCTCGACACCTGGTTCATGGACAACGTCTTCGGTATTCCCGGCGACGAGGACGGCGGCGGCATGAGCGCCTGGGTCGTCTTTTCCATGATGGGCTTCTACCCCGTCGTGCCCGGCGTCCCGATCTACGCCATCGGCTGCCCGAGCTTCGATGAAGTCAGCCTGGCGCTGCCGGACGGCAGGCGCTTCACGGTGGAGGCGCCGGGCAACTCGCCCGAAAACAAATACATCCAGCGCGTCTCGCTGAACGGCGAGCCGCTGAACCGGCTGTGGTTCCGCCATTCCGAACTGATGGCGGGCGGAACGCTTACGCTCCAGATGGGCGACTCTCCGAACAGGACGCTCGGCACGCGTCCCGCCGACCTGCCGCCCTCATCGATGGACCTGAACCCCGCAACCTTGCGATAAATCATGAAACACATGCGTTCCACGTTGATCGTCCTGCTGGCCGGCTGCCTGGCCGGCGCGGCATGGGCCGAACAAAAACTGAACGTGCTGTTCATCGCCGTCGACGACCTGCGCCCCGAACTTGGCTGCTACGGGGTCAACGACATCAAGTCGCCCAACATGGACCGGCTGGCGGCCAAGGGTGTCCGCTTCAACCGGGCCTATTGCCAGTACCCGGTCTGCAATCCCAGCCGCGCCTCATTCCTGACGGGCCGGCGCCCCGACGAACTGGGCATTTTTTCAAACACGGTGGCATTGCGGGAAACATGGCCGGACATCGTCACGCTGCCCCAGCTGTTCCGCCAGAACGGGTACTACACGGCCGGACTCGGCAAGTTGCTGCACATGGGGCTGGATGAAAACGGAAAACAGACCCACTTCCGCGACGACGCCTCGTTTGTCCATTGGTTCGATGCCTTGGAGCGCACCGCCGCGGCCGGACGCACGGGCGAGGGGCGGCGGCTCGGCGACGGCAGCATCGTCTGGGCGCATTGGCTGGCGGCGGAAGG
>JBGSLE010000194.1:0-3711 GCA_041740875.1 Pontiella sp.
GTTCGCGCTCATTGGCCCCGTCGCGCTCTTTTCATCCGACGACGGCGCGATGGCGGGCATCGCCGAACAGCGCCTCGGTTCGCTCGAACCGACCGTGCTGCCCTTTGCCGATCCGGCCAACGCCGCGATGGTGCGCGAGACCGTCAAGAACCACGCCGGCACCTTTCCCTTCGATCCGAGCCTCGGCAACGCTCGCAAGATCGAGGAGACGCGCGAGACGCTTGGCGAACATTTGAAGAAAGGCGGCTTGGTGGTCTGGCCGATCGTCGGCATGTTCGTTTTCGCGATGATCGTGGGCGTTGTGAAGTGGATCCAGCTCGCGCTGATTCCGATGCCATCCGAAAAGCAGATCCAGCCGCTGCTCAAGGCGATGCTCCACAACCACCACGCCCTTGCGCTGGAATACGCCACCAAGATCAAGGGGCCGACCGGCACCATGCTCATGGCCGGTGTCGAGCATATCGAAGAGCCGAAGGACCTGGTCGAAGAGGTGATGTACGAGGAGATGCTCACCACCCGGCTCAGCGCCCACAACTGGATCTCCTTCATGGCCGTCTGCGCCTCCTCCGCGCCGCTGCTCGGCCTGCTCGGCACCGTGACCGGCATCATCAACACCTTCAAGCTCATCACCGTCTTCGGGTCGGGCGACGTCAAGACGCTCTCGGGCGGAATTTCGGAAGCGCTCATCACCACCGAGCTGGGGTTGATCGTGGCGATCAGCGCGCTCGTATTCCATGCCTTCCTTTCCCGCAAGGCCAAGAGCATTACCGACCGCATGGAGCAGATCGCGATTCTCTTCATGAACCGCGCCACGCGCACCGCACCGGAGGCGGTTTAGGGATTCAACACGGGAATTTCGTGCCTTGAGCGAGCGTGCGAGCGAGTGTTTGAAATAGGGATTTAGAATTTATGGATGGAACATCCACTATTTGGCGGCAGGCGCTGGAGATCTGGGCATCGGGCGGGTGGGGCATGATCGCCCTGGCGATCGACGCCGTGGCCATCTTCTACCTCGGCCACAGCATCTTCTTCCGCATCCGCGCCAAGGGCTACCTGCACGTCTCCGAAAAAAAGATGAAGCAGTGGATCGAGCAACCCGAAACCGCGCGCGGCCCCGTCGGCCGCATGGTCGAATTCGTGATGGGCGCGAACACGCTCAAGGAGATCGGCATCTTTTTCGACGAGCTCAACCAGACCGAAATCGCCCCCTTCGACCGCGACCTGCGGGTGATGGGCACGTGCGTCAGTGTCGCCCCGCTGCTCGGGTTGCTCGGCACGGTGACCGGCATGCTGGCCACCTTTGGCGCGCTTGCGAGCGGTTCCGGCGGCGCCAAGACGATGGGCATGGTGGCGTCGGGTATCTCCGAGGCGCTCATCACCACCGAAACCGGCCTGCTCATCGCCCTGCCGGGCCTCGTTTTCCAATACAAGCTGGCCCGCGAGCATGCGCAATACAAAGCCTTCCTCGCCCACCTGCAGACCGTCTGCACGCAACGACTCTACAAGCAGAGCCGCCACCACGGCGGCTATTTGAAATCTGAAATTTGAAATCCCGCGATGCGGGTAAAACCCCGCAACGCGGGAACGGAGCAAAGCCATGGGACGTTTTAAAAGCAGCCACACCGACGACGCCGAAGCGGGCATCGATCTCTCCCCGCTCATCGACTGCGTATTCATCCTGCTCATCTTCTTCATCGTCACCACGACCTTCGTCGAGGAGACGGGCGTCGAGGTCGACAAGCCGCAGGCGGCCTCCTCCGTGCAGCTCGAAAAAACCAGCATCCTGCTCGCCATCACCGACAAGGGGGCGATCGTCTATGGCGGCCGCGAAATCGGCATCGCCGGCGTCCAGCCGCTGGTGAAGCGCATGATGCAGAAGGAAGAGGTGCCGGTCATCGTCCAGGCCGACCAGCACGTCCAGGCCGGCTTGCTCGTACGCGTCATCGACGAAGCCAAGCTGGCCGGCGCCCTGAAGGTCAGCATCGCCACGCTCAAGAACCAGGGATGATCCTGTGCTCCGTTTTGTAAAAAACATCCTAAGCCAAGCGGCCTATCTCGGGTTTGCGCTGCTCGCCGCGCTGCTGCTCTTCTTTTTGTTGCCGGTGCTGCAGGTCATCACCCAGCCGCCGACGAAGGATCTGACCATCCGCTCGGTCGATGTCGCCAACGTGCCGCCCCCGCCGCCCCCGCCGATGGAAGAACCCGAGGAGCAGGAGGCGGAGGAGGAACCCCCGCCGCCCATGGCCATCGATGCGCCGCCGCTCGACCTTTCGCAGCTCGAACTCGCGCTCAATCCCGGCGATGGCGGCTTCGGTGGCGGCGATTTTGCCATCAACCTCGCGGCCGTCGGCGGCAACAGCGATGAGGTGGACGCCATCTTCTCGCTCTCCGACCTCGACCAAAAACCGCGCGTCGTCTACCAGCCCGCACCGCTCTATCCGCCCGAGCTTGCCCGCAAGAGCATGCAGGGCACCGTCTACGTCCTCTTCGTCGTCGACAAGACCGGCCGCACCCGCGACCTCGTCGTCCAGAAATCGACCCATCCCGCCTTCAACGAACCGGCCCTCAAGGCCGTGAAGCAGTGGAAGTTCGAGCCCGGAAAACGCAAGGGGCAGCCCGTCCAGTTCCGGATGCGCGTACCCATCACCTTCCAAAAATAGGAATCCGCCATGAACACAAAAACCGCCATCGCCCCGATCATCCTGCTGCTTGCCGCCGCGTCGGTCTCGGCCAACGAAATGCTCGAACTGCTTGGCTCCCTGCCCAAAACCCCGGCGGCTACCGCTGCCGCCGGATCCTTCTCGGCATCCCCCGTTCTGGAAGAGAAGGCCATGGTGGCGGCACAGCCCGCCGTTGCGGCCGAACCGGAGATGAAGGGCATCCGCGAGCCCAAGGCGGCGCAAGCTGCCGTCCTGCCCCCGCCGGAACCCGACCTTTCCATCTGGGACGATCCCAACTTCCAGCGGGCGTTCCTCGGCAGCTACGGCTTCGTGGCCGAAATCGAACCGCGCGTCACCGTCGTCGAACAGGAGCAGATGCAGAAGGTCATGGACATCCTCTCCAAGGAGGACGACACCGACAAGGCCATGAAGCAGCTCCAGAAAACCACCAAGGAGTCCTCCTCGGCGATCTTCGACTTCACCATCGCCAACCTCTATTTCCAGCAGGACAACCTCGCGGAGGCGCTGGCCTGGTACAACAAGGCCATCGAAAAATACCCGACCTTCCGCCGCGCCTACAAAAACGCCGGCCTCATCCACGTCCGCAGCGGCGACTTCGCCAAAGCGCTGCCGTTCCTGACCAAGACGGTCGAACTCGGCGACCACTCCAGCCTCGCCTACGGCCTGCTCGGCTTCGCCCACGGCTCCACCGAAAACCACCTCTGCGCCGAATCCGCCTACCGCCAGGCCATCCTGCTTGATCCCGAAACGCTCGATTGGCAGCTCGGCCTCGCCCGCAGCCTCTTCAAGCAGCAAAAGTTTGGCGACGCCGCCAGCCTCTGTGACATCCTGATCCAAAAAAAGCCCGGCAACGCCGAATTCTGGCTCCTGCAGGCCAATGCCTTCCTCGGCCTCAAGCAGCCGATGAAGGCCGCCGAAAACTATGAATACGTCAACGCCATGGGCTGGGCCACCGCCGCGAGCATGACCATGCTCGCCGACATCTACGTCAACGAAACGCGCTGGGACCTCGCCACCGACGCCTACCTGG
>JBGSLE010000195.1:0-3720 GCA_041740875.1 Pontiella sp.
GGCCGGCGACCGTTGACGAAAAATGCTTCGGCACGCGGTTGGCTTCGTTTGCAAGGAAATCGGCGATCATGTCCGACACCGTGTCGGTACGGACATGGCCGTAGGTGGTTTCGTCGATCTGCACGGCGGGCGCGAGCGTACAGCACCCGAGGCAGGCCACCTTCTGGACGGTGAATAGGCCGAGGGCGTCGGTGTCGCCCGCTGCGATGCCGAGCGCGTGGAGCACAGCGTCGTAGACGGCGATGGAACCCTTCACATGGCAGGCGGTGCCGTCGCAGACGCTGACCATGTGCTTGCCGACCGGCGTGCGGCGGAACTGGGAAAAGAAGGTCGAAACGCCTTCGATTTGCGCGGGGGTGATGTCGGTCGTTTCGCAAATGCGGCGCAGCGCAGCCTCGGGCAGGTGCTTGAACCGCTTCTGCACGCCTTGCAGGATTGGAATGACGCACGACGCGTCGCGCCCGATCCCGGCCACGATCCGATCCACTTCCAAGATGTCGATTTCACTGTTCATTTGATTCTTAAACACAAAGGCACAAAGAACACCAAGTCACTCCTTTGTGGGCTTTGTGCTTTAGTGTTCATTTGTTCCGATACAGTAGAGGTTTTCATCGCCGCGGATGTAGATGCGGCCGTTGGCGAAGGCGGGCGTGGCGTAGACGGGTTCGCCCATTTCGATGGTCGCGATTTCGCGGTATTCCTCCGCCGCCGCGAAAACATGCACCACGCCGCCGAGGTCGATGGCATAGATCCGGTCGCCAGCCAAAATGGGCGACGAGCTGAAGCCGTCGTCGAATTCCTGCTCCCATTTCACCGCGCCGGTCGCGGCGTCGAGGCAGACGACGTCGCCCGCCGAGGTGGCGATGAAGAAGAGGTTTTCCGCCGCGAGTGGGCTGGAGATTTCCGGCAGGTATTCATCGTACTGCCAGAGGATTTCCGGCGTCTCCCCGCCCAGCTTCACCGCGCTGGCCTGCGCATATTCGTTGGCCACGAAGACGATATCCTTGCCGTTGAAGGCGGGTGACGGCGCAACCTCGCCGCCAAGGCATTTGACCTGCCAGAGCGGTTTGCCGGTGGCGGGATCGTAGGCCGTGACGTTTTCCTCATCGTTGAGCACCAGCTGGAGTCCGGTGGCCGTTTCGATCAGCGCCGGGCTCGACCACGAAATCTTGGTGCGCGGCGTTTCCCAAACAACGTTGCCGGTGGCGCAATCCAACGCCATCACTTTCTGCGCGTCTTGGTGGTCATATTGCACGAACAGGCGCGTGCCGTCGCTGATGAGCGAAGAGCCCATGCCGTAGGGGTTTTTCGGAACGCCCATATTTTTCTGCCAGACGGGATTTCCATCCAAATCGAACGCGGTCAGATCGCCCGTGGCGAAGATGGCAAAAACGCGTTGGCCGTCGGTCGCCAGCGTGGGCGCGGCATAGCCGGTATCCTCGGAAACCTCGGGGAATTCGACCTCGGTCTCCACCGTCCGAGCCCAGCGCTGTTCACCCGTGTTCGCGTCGTAGCACAAAACCTCCAGCCCCTCCGCGTCGCCGCCGGAAAAAAAGATGCGGTCTTCCCATACGACCGGCGAATTGAAGCCGTGGACCGGCACTTCGGTTTTCCACAAAACGCCGTCGCCTGTTTCGGTATTCCAGCTTGTTGGCGCATCGGCGGAATGCGCAACGCCTATGCCGCCCGGCCCGCGCAGCGACGGCCAATTGGAGAAAAAGGCTTCGGGCAGGCGCGACACCTGCGACACCGCCGCTGCAACGGGAACGCCGCTCTGTTGCGGTTTGTTTTTGGCCAGCGCCATGGCCAAGTCGCTCGGCGTGGCGAAGGCGAGGAAGAGCGAAACCACGACAAGGAAAACGCCCGTGCCGACCATCAACTGGCGGAAGAGCGCATTGAGTTCGGCATGGTCGGGCGCGTCCGGTTTTCCGACGGCGGGGAGTTTCGGCCGCCAAAGGGCGGAGAACTTGAGCGCGATAAAGCAGGTGGCCGCGCCGCCCAACAGCAGGAATCCGCCCGTGCGCCGTTGCGCCTGGTTGCCGAAATAGGCGCGGCGGACAAAGAGGTCGTAGGTGCGGATCTGCTCGGCGAGCGCCTCGTCCCCCTGCGTGCCCGCCAATTGGGTGCGCAGTTCCAGCAATGCTGGATCGTTGAGCGGATCCATGCGCAAAAACCGCACATGGTCGGCCACCAGCAGAATGGCCACCACCAGCGAAAACAGCGCCGCCACCAGCGTCACGCTCTGCGCGACCACTCCCAACACCGGGCGTTGCCTAAATTCTTTTTTCCCTTCCATCAGAATATCCTTTTAGACCTGATTACTGGATGCGCAGGATATTCAGACTACCCTGTCATCTCATCAAACCACGAACCCCCGGCCGGGCGGCTAAAATTTTACCGAGCCTTTTAAGAAAGGATTGCCTCCCGACTTGATCGCTTGAGACCACGTATCCAAACGCCCCCTGTCCATCTTCCAGAAACGGCGGCATTCCTCCAGATAGGCAAGAACCGAGTCCTTCTCGCCGGCATCCAGCAGAGCCTTCGCCAAGGTCATGTTTGGCCCGAACGAGTCAAGCTGCGGAGAGCCTTTTGTTTTTCCCGCAAGGAGCAACCGGGAAGACGCTTCCTCCACCTTGTTTTGTTCCATGGCAAGGTGTCCCAAAATGATGTTTCCGTAATGGATGTTGTTTCCGCTGTTCCAACCAACGCCGGGCAGGTTCAACATCGATTCGGCGTATTTGCTGGCCGTTGCATGTTCTCCGGCCATCAGCGCCGCCTCGGCGAGATTCTTGCGTAAAGGATCCTTCCCCATCAAGGATTCCAGCTGGTAGGCCGCCTCGAGGAACTCCAACGCCATTGCAGCATTTGTCTTCGCCGATGCGGGATCGGCGTGGCGCGCATCAAGCATCAAAAGTTGGCCGTACTGCGCGGGCCATTTTGGATTCTTGGGTTCCAGCTCCATCAGGTGCGTATAGCAACGACACGCTACGTCCTTGTCATGTTGCGTACAATAATTGGCGGCATGCGCATGCACTCGCACATTGTCCTTGCGGCTTTCCATATGAGCGATCCACAACGCCTTTCCCTTTTCATAGGCGGAGCCATCCATGATCTTGTCCAGGTGGCCGTAAGGCAAGGAGAGGACTTCCGCTTCCGGTGCGTTTTCAATCAGCCACAGTATGTTTTGATTTAGTGCCTTGCGTATCGTCGGATCGGAATACTGCTTGCCGAAATAGTAGCCAAGCAACCGCGTCCGAGCTGCCACGTCGTCCGGGTGGGCCTCCAATTGCCTTTCCATCTCTTCTACTTCTTGAACGGTAAGCGTTTCTCCCGACCGCACCACATCGTAAACATCGATTTCCGAGTTCGGCATCCCCATTGAAAGACCTCCTGATAGCAGCACAATAACGTAGAATATCCTTTTCATCGAATTCCCTCCGGTTTCCCGGCTTTCACCGGGCAAAACTTAAAGCAGCGGCCGCAGCTAAAGCAGGTGCCGCGGTCGGGTTCGTAGCCGTCGCGCTTGCGGAAGAGGGAGACGCCAACGAGCTTGCCGCCGATGACCAGTCCGATGAAGGCGCCGAGCCAACGGCCGCCGACGGCGAAACCAGCCTTGATTTCCTGCGCCTCGGCATAGAGCTGTTCGTTGGGCGTTTCGGAGGATCGGAAGGCTTCGGACTCGATGCTGGTGCCTTCGTAGCGACCCAGCTCCTCGCCGGC
>JBGSLE010000196.1:0-2526 GCA_041740875.1 Pontiella sp.
ATTCCGCCGTGCGCCACGTGGCAAGCAAGGCGGCGCCGGTCGGGGTCACCAGCTCAAACGGCTCGTCGACCGCCTCCGTCGGAAAACCCTCCAGCAGGTGCAGGGTGGCGGGCGCGGGGTTGGGATAGGTTCCGTGGGCGCAATGGATCGTGCCGTGGCCCTGCGGCAGGCTGCGGATGGAAACGCCGTCCACGCCCAGCTTGTGCAACGCGAGGCAGCAGCCGACGATATCGACGATCGAATCCATTGCGCCGACTTCGTGGAAGTGGATCTTTTCGATGTCGATGCCATGGATCGCCGCTTCCGCCGCGCCGATCCGCGCAAACACCTCCGAGGCCTGCCGCTTGACCGGTTCCGGCAATGCGCTTTGCCCGATCAGCTGCAAAATCACACTTAAATGCCGTCCGTGGTGGTCGTGCCCGTGGCCATGGTGATGGTGGTGATGATGGTGATGCCCGTGGAGTTCCACCTTCGCGCGGATGCCGCTGATGCCTTGCTCCACCACCTGGTCGGCGACGATCCCGAACGGATCGACCTTGAGCGACTGGAGTTCTTCGTTCAACGCCTCGACCGGCACGCCCAAACCGACCAGCGCCCCGAGGAGCATATCCCCGCTGGCCCCGCCCATGCTTTCGATATGCAATGTCCGTTTATTCATAATGCCCGGGAGGATGGCAGGTTTTACCGTGCGCGCCAAGACGGCAAACACGCCCAGAGGCCGTTTCCGCTCCGGACGCAAATCATGATTTCAATTGCTTTTTGAGGGGCGTCCGCCTAGCTTGAACCGCTTGAAAGCCCCGGAAGCGGGCACGGAAAACAGCCATGGAAGACCAGTACCAGACAAGGGCGACATTAATCCAGCGGGTGCAGAACCAGCATGATGAAAAATCATGGGCGGAGTTTGTCCGCGTCTACCGCCGCTACATCTACGCCATCATCCGCAGCATGAACATTTCGGAGCACGACACGGAAGACATCCTCCAGCAGGTGCTGATCAACCTCTGGAACAGCATGCCGAAGATGGACTACAACAAGATCAACCGCTTCCGCAGCTGGCTGAGCACCGTCACCAAGAATTGCGTGACCGACTTCATCCGCAAGCGCTCCCGCGAGGCCAACCGGCTGGAGAAAGCGGGCCAGGACGACACGCTGACCTACCTCAAGGCGATCCGCCTGCCGGAAATCGACGACATCGCCGAGCGCGAGTGGGAGATCCACCTGACGAACCTGGCGCTGGAAAATATCGAACCGCTCTTTTCCGGCAAGGCGGTCGATGCCTTCCGGCTGACCCTACAAGGCAAGAGCGTCGAGCAGATCGCCGTCGAGCTGGACTTGAAGGACAATTCGGTCTACCGCCTGAAAAACCGCGTCAAGGAGCGGCTGATCCAGGAGATCCGGCACCTGCGCGACGAGCTGGAGTAGCTTTTTCGCGCCTGCCGGCGTCCACCACCTCCACGATCTTGCGCAGTTCTTCAACCACGGGCTTGGGATAGTCGGAAACGGTCAGCACGAGCCGTTTGAGCCTGAGCGCCTCGACCTGCTTGGCCATGCCCTTGGTGTTTTCGACCTTCACCCCCGCCATGCGCAACTCGTCCAAGACCAACCCGCGCAATTCGCCCAGGTTGTCGAGGTTGGAGTAGCTGATGTCCAGCGAGCGCAGATCGAGGGGAAGGAGCACGTTGCGGTTATAGACCCCGAGGATATTCAGCAAATAGACCGAGTAGGGTGCGCGGGAGAGATCCAGATGGTATCCGCCGGCGGTCTTTTCCAGATGGAGGGGCCGGTTGTTGCGCGCATTGTTCAACCGGTCCAGCACCGCGGTGGCGAGCGGAAGGTATTGCTCCGGCAAGGCCGATGCGGGCCTGCGGCGCAGGTGGTGGTAATACAGGTAGAACAGGGTGGTGTTGTTTGCGGACTTGGCCTCGGCAAACAGGCCCGCCAGCTGGACGTCGGTCAGCCGTTTCCGGTCGACCGGCTTGATGTCGGCGTACCGGCGGCTCAGCTCTTCGAGCTGGGTGGTCCGCTTGGTGTTGCCGGCGGCCTCGAAGCACTCGTTGGCGGCGTTGAACTCCTGAAGCACGAAATGGAGCACGCCTTTTTGCTCCAGCAGGTTCTGCCGTTCGAGCGGTTCCATGTTTTCGTTCAGCCCGGTCTCCAGCACGTGGATCATGGAAGGGGCGTTGACAAAGTCGCGGCTGCGCACCGTGTAGCTGACGGCTTCGCCAAGGCCTTGGCCGAGTTCCCGGGTCAGCTCCGTCTCCTTGAGGTATAGGCTGAAATTTTCCTCGGCCTTTACGCGGGCGGCGATGGCGACGGCCTTCCCGCGGCTGATCGCCACCAGGTTGCCCCCGACGACGAATGCAAAAAGCACCAGGAGGAACATGAGCAACGCGGCCGTGCGGCTATGGCGTTGCAGCAGCAGCGCGGCCTGCGTCATCCAGCCGGCATGCTCTGCCTCGGTCGGATGGCCCGACAGGAAGCGGTTGATCTCCTCTTTCAGCGCAAGGACGCTGGCGTAGCGGTCGG
>JBGSLE010000197.1:0-6435 GCA_041740875.1 Pontiella sp.
CGGCGCGCTGGAGCATGGGGTCGCGCCGGGCGGCGGCGGGGCAGTGGCCGATCAGGTTGAGCACGGCCTGGACAATGCGCATGCGGCCGGCCTCGCTGGCGGGATCCTCCTGCTTTTGCATGGCGTCGATCAGGAAATCGAGGGCCGAGGGGGCCTCCTGCACGAGCGCCTTGAGCGCGTCGGGGCCGCTTTTGCGGATGAGCGAGTCGGGGTCTTCCTTTTCGGGGAGGGAGACGACGCGGACGCTGAGTTCCTGGGCGATGAAGATTTCCGACGAGGCGAGGGCGGCCTTGACGCCGGCGGCGTCGGCGTCGAGCACGAGGACGATTTCGTCGGCGTAGCGCTTGATGAGCCGGGCATGGTTTTCGGTGAGGGCGGTGCCTTGGGAGGCGACGGCGTTGGCGATGCCGGCGAGGTGGCAGCGGATGGCGTCGATCTGGCCTTCGACGACGATGGCCTGGCGGGCTTCGACGATCGGCTTGCGGGCCTTGTCGAACGCGTAGAGCAGCTGGTTTTTGTGGAAGAGGAGGGTTTCGGGGCTGTTGACGTATTTGGCCCCCTTTTCGGCCTTGTTCATGATGCGGCCGCTGAAGCCGATGACGCGGCCCATGGGGTCGCAGATCGGGAACATGATGCGGTTGCGGAAGCGGTCGTAGTGGCTGGCCTTGCCGCCGCGGTCGGAGGGGACGACGAGGCCGGCGGCTTCGAGCTGTTCGGCGCTGTAGCCTTTTTTGAGGGCGCGGGAGAGCAGCCCTTCCCATTCGTTGGGGGCGTAGCCGATCTGGAAATCCTTGATGGCGGCGGGGGGCAGTTCGCGCTCTTCGAGGTAGCGGCGGGCTTCGGCGGCGCCGGGGCTGTCGAGCAACATGCGGTGGTAGAAGGCGGCGGCGTCGGTGTGGAGCTTGTAGAGGATGTCCTTGTTGCCGCCGCCTTCGGCGGGGCCGCCCTCATACTGGATTTCGACGCCGACGCGCTCGGCGAGGATTTTGACGGCGGTGACAAAGTCGACCTTTTCGTATTCCATGACGAAGCGGAAGACGTCGCCGCCGGCGCCGCAGCCGAAGCAATGGTAGATCTGGCGGGCGTCGTTGACGGTGAAGGAGGGGGTTTTTTCCTGGTGGAAGGGGCAGTTGCACTTGTAGGTCGAGCCGCGGCGCCGGAGCTGGGGCAGGTAGGCGCCGACGACCTCGACCACGTTGCAGCGTGAGCGGATCTGCTCGATCGTCTCCTTGGGAATCATTGCCATCGACCAAGCAATAGCGGAACGGGGGGACGCCCTCAATCCCGCGCACCGGATTTCTGGCGGGAGGGGTTGCGGTCGCGGCGGGAAAACCCTAGCTTCGGGGGCCTTGCGGATACGCCTAACCGGGGGATGCCATGAGATTGCCGAAGCTGGAAGAGCTGAACAACGACCGCTATCTGGAACGGGCGTTCGAGCCGGAATTCCATGATCGTTTCGCGCGCGCCGCGCGGCTGCGCCGGAACGTCTACCTCGTGCTTTCCGTGGTGGGCTTCGGCTGCATCCTCGCGGCCGCCCTCTCGGGCCGGTTCGTCCTGAGCGTGCTGTCGCTGTTCCTGGCGACGCTTTCGCTGGTGGTGATGACGAAGTACGACACGCAGCTGCATTTCCTGCAGGTCATCCGCCAGCGCGGGGCGGGGAAGGGGAAGTAGGGGTTTCGGCTGGCGTGCGGCCTATTCGAGTTTCCCGCCCTCCTCCTGCTGCAAGAGCGTGCTGCGCAGTTTTTGCACCTTTTCCTCCAGCATCGGGCGGGTGAAGTTGGGTTGGATGCGCGGAATGATTTCGTAGCAGACGAGCTTCCCGACCTGCGACTTCATGCGGAAGGCGTCGTAGAACCCCGCAGGATTGAGGATTACCAGGAAAATCATGGCAAAGAGGGCCACCGCGGCGCCGCGCAGCAGGCCGAGGAGAAAGCCCCAGGCGTGGTCGGCCCGGTCCGATAGCTGGGTTTTGACGATGTTGGCGACCAGCTTGTGGAAGCCAAGGTAGGCGGAGATGGTCAGCGCCAGCAGGCCCAGCAGCAGGATCCAGGTCACAAACGTCACTTCCAGATCGCGGAAGAGGCGGCCAAGGTGGCTGAAGAGCCACGGGTAGGCGAAAAACAACGCCACGCCCATGACGACGAAGGCGAGCAGGTGGGCGATTTGGGCGGCGAACCCCTTTTGCGCCCCGCCCCAGGCGAAGAGCAGCGCCACGGCCACAAACCCAACATCCACGAAGCTAAGCCAATTCGGAATCATTGTATTCCCCCTTCTTTTCAACCGGCGGAACTATGCGCCGGTTATGAGCAATTTCAAAGCCACTTGCCGCACGATTTTTGCGATGTGGCGGAAAGCTTGGGGAATTCCGTATAAAAAAATTGGGATTCGCCAAAAACCACAAGATATGGTGCCGGGGCCTTGACACGTCTACATCCCATTGAATACTGTCCCATCCTGCAAAAACGGCGGAACGCTGCTGCAAGTCCGTCAGAACAAGGGGGTAAGGCCATGTCGGTAAACAAAAATCAGACCAACGCCGCATTCGACGGCTTCCAGAAACGCTCGGGGCTCGTGGTTCCGTTCAGCTGGCAAAAAATCGAACTGGCGATCGACCGCGCGGTCGACGAAGTCGCCCGCAAGCACCACGTGGCGAAGAACGAAGGGCTGGCCTCGAAAGTGACCGACCAGGTCTTGCGGCAGCTCAACACGCCCCAAAGCGAATTCTACGTCCATCCCGACGACAACGGGAAGCGCATCCCCAAGATCGAGGACGTGCAGGATCTCGTCGAAATCGTCTTGGCCGAACAGGGCGAAACCCTCGTCGTCGCCGCCTACAAGCGCTACCGCAAGCAGCGCGAAATCGCCCGCCGCAACATCCGCGTCCGCGGCGGCGACACCAAGGGCCACGTCGACGTCACCGACGCCAGCCTGCTGCTTGTCGAATCCTCCTCCAGCAACGTCAACCTCCCCTGGGACCGCAAGCGCATCGTCAAGCAGATCCTCGACAAGACCGACCTTTCGGTCGAATTGGCGATCAACGTCGCCAAATCGGTGGAAAACCGCATCATCGCGAGCGACCTTTCGGTCATCAACACCACGCTCATCCGCGAGCTGGTCAACAACGAGCTGATGGAGCGCGGCTTTTCCCAGCAACTGCGCGACCTCTCCCTGTACCGCGTCTCCAAGGACTACCTCGAAAGCCTGATGTTCACGAAGTCGACCGAAAACTCGAACATCGTCAACAACAACCCCGAGGCCGTGAACCTGGGCATCGCCGAGCTGGTGCTCAAGCAGTGGGCGCTCGAAACGATCTTCAGCCCGGAGGTGAAGCGCGCGCACGACACCGGCGCGATCCACGTCCACGACCTCGGCTACCCGACCCGCGTCTATTGCTCCTCGCACTCCATCGAGTACGTGAAGAAATACGGCCTCAACGGGCTGATCAACCTCAACACCGCCTCCAAGCCCGCGCGCTCGGCCTCGGTGCTGACCGGCCACCTCAACACCTTCCTCGCCTCGATGCAGGCCAACTATGCCGGCGCGCTCGGCATCGCCTACATCAACATCCTCTACGCCCCCTTCCTCGTCGGCATGGGCGCAAAGGAGCTCAAGCAAGTCGCGCAGGAGCTCATCTTCAACGGCTCGCAAAACGCCTTTTCGCGCGGCGGGCAGACGCTCTTCCTCGACTTCAACATCCACACCGGCGTCCCCTCCTACCTCAAGAAGGTTCCGGCCATCGGCCCCGGCGGCCACTACCAGCTGCGCCTCAAAAACGGCAAAATCGCCGAACTCGCCGAGGAGCTGCGCCAAGAGACCGATGTCGCCGGCTACCGGCTGATGGACCTCTACTACCACGACCCCGAACTCGGCAAGCGCCTCGTCCTGCGCGAGGTTTCCGACGAGAAGGAGGGCACCGTCTACGATCCGTCCGTCCAGGCCGCGCTGGCCGCCAGCGGCGAGGCGATCGTCACCTACGGCGACTACACGAAGGAGACCCAGGCCTTCTGCCGCGCCCTGCTCAAGGTCTTCGGCGAGGGCGACGCCAACGGCCGCATCTTCGAATTCCCCAAATGCGACTTCCACGTTTCCGACGAAACCTTCGAGGATCCCGCCCAGTTCGCCATCTTCCGCGAGGCCTGCGAACTCGCCAGCACCAACGGCTCGACCTACTTCATCTTCGACCGCGACGAAGTCACCCTCTCGGCCTGCTGCCGCCTGCGCACCACCATCTCCGACAGCCGCATGCTCCGCCACCCCGAAAGCATGCGCTTCTGCGGCTTCCAGAACGTCACCATCAACATTCCGCAGGCCGCCTACCGCGCCGCCCGTGCCGGCGGCGACATCCTGAAAAACTTTTTCCAGGAGATCGACCGCACCATGGAGCTCTCCGTCGACGCCCACCTGCAGAAGAAATCCAAGATCGCCGAAATGATCAGCGGCCCCGGCCACCCGCTCTGGCAGATCGGCAAGGCCGCCAACGACGGCAAGCCCTACGTCGACCTCGAAAGCTGCACCTACATCCTCGGGCTGATCGGCGTGAACGACGCCGTCAAGTTCCTCATCGGACAGGAGCTGCACGACAGCCGCGAGGCGCAGCGCTTCGGCCTGCGGGTCGTTGCGCACATGTATTCCAAGGCCAAGAAGCTGGCGAAAAAGTACAACCTCAAGTTCACCTTGGAGGAATCGCCCGCCGAATCCGCCGCGCGCCGCCTCGCCAAGTCCGACCTGGTCTACTTCCCCGAAGAATCCAAAGGCATCGTCAAGGGCCCCGCCGACGCCGAATACTACACCAACTCGATCCATCTCTCCGCCGAAGCCGACGTCTCGCTCGTCGAGCGCATTGTCGAGCAGTCGAAATACCACAGCATGATCGAGTCCGGCGCCATCACCCACTGCTTCATTGGCGAGCAGCGCCCGGAGGCCGACGCCATCGCCCACCTGATGACCGAGGTCTTCCACCGCACCCAGTCGGCGCAGGTCTGCGTCTCGCCGGAATTCACCTTCTGCGACGCCTGCCACCACCAGACCCGCGGCCTGCTGACTTCCTGCCCCGAATGCGGCTCCACCGAGGTCGTCGGCGAAACCCGCGTCGTCGGCTACTTCAGCAAGGTGCAGAACTGGAACAAATCCAAGCGCTACGGCGAACTGCTCGCCCGCCACGCCGGCCGCTACAACATCATCTCGGCCAACGACCCCCAGGACGCCGAACCCGTAACCGCAGCACAGGAGGCATAGCCATGGCCGCAAAATACCAGATCAAGGTTTTCGGGAAGCAGGGTTGCGACAAGTGCCACACCCTCAACCAGCGGCTCGACAAGCTGCTCGCGAAGGCGGAATACGCCGACTTTGAGAAGCTCTACTGCGACGTTGAAACCATCGACGGGCTCGTCGCCTTTTCCGAAGCCGAATGCATCAACCCCTCGCGCATCCCAGCCATGCTCGTCGCCCAATGGGATGTCGAGGCCGGCGAATACCTGCCGCTCGGCGCCCGCCAGCCCGGCGCGCCCGACCCCGTCTGCAACAAGGCCAAGCTCTACCAGTATGTCGGTCTCCAGACCGATTATTCCGAGGCTGGCAAGGGCATCCTTTCGCCCAAGATGATCGAATCCATTCTCGCCGAAGCCGCCCGCTAGGAACCCCTTCCACCCAGATTCGTCCGGCGCTTCTTCCTTCCCTTGCGCCGGGCGGGTCGCTTTTTCCAATAAAATGCAGTCTCAGACCCACCCGCCGGAAACCGGCCACCCAAAATCCGAG
Organism: Pontiella sp.; assembly: GCA_041740875.1. Taxonomy (GTDB): domain Bacteria; phylum Verrucomicrobiota; class Kiritimatiellia; order Kiritimatiellales; family Pontiellaceae; genus Pontiella. Next base: position 5,755 of record JBGSLE010000197.1, read on the forward strand.
ATGTCGCCCGTCTACGCCTTCCTGCAAAAACCCTCGATGGTCGACTATCCGGGCCGCTACGCCGCCGTCTTCTTCACCAGCGGCTGCAACTTTTCCTGCGGCTTCTGCCACAACGCGCCGCTGATGGCGACGCGGAAGGCCGGGATCACGTGGTCGCGCCTTGAATCGGCCTGCGTCCGCTTCCGGAAGGAATGGGTCGCCGGCGCCGTCGTCACCGGCGGCGAGCCCACCTGCTGCGCGGACCTGCCGGAACTGCTCCGGTTCCTGAAGCAGCAGTGCGGCTTCTTCGTCAAGCTCGACACCAACGGCTCCATCCCCGCGATGCTGCGCGAATGCCTGCCGTGGGTCGACTATGTCGCGATGGACGTCAAATGCGGCCTCTCCGCCTATCCCGGCCTCGTCGGCTTCGCCGACACCGACGCCATCCGCGAATCGATCACCCTCATCCGGGAAAGCGCCCCCGACTACGAATTCCGCACCACCGTCATCGAAAGCGTCCACGACGACGACCAGATGGAGGAGATCCGGCGGTTGGTCGAAGGATCCCGCCGCTACTCCCTGCAAGCCTTCATCCCGCGCGACGACCTGCCCGGCGAACTGTTTCGCCGCGTACCCCGCACCACCTCCGCCCGCCTCTGCGCCCTGCGCTCCCGCCTCTCCGGCAGCGTCGGCGAAATCGTC
>JBGSLE010000198.1:0-1894 GCA_041740875.1 Pontiella sp.
GCTCGGCACGCTGCCGTTCGTTGAATTTGTGGCAGCTCATCAGCCGGGTGCCGATTTCGTAGCGCTCCGTCAGCCGCCGGGTGTGGCGCGTATCCTCCGCCACGATCAGATTCGCCTCCTTGAGCGTCTCCAATGCGCGCAGCGAGATGTCGCCCAGGTTTCCAATGGGGGTTCCCACGATGTAGAGTCCTGCATCCATGGCGCACACCCTACGGATTATTCCGGGCTCCGCCAACAGGAATCCGGGTGAAGGGTCTTGAATCGGCCGGGCGGATGTCGGCACGATGCCGCGGTGATCAACGAAAAGCAACGGAAGCGCGCGTTCAACGCCATCATTCTCACCCAATGCCTGGGGATGGTGGCGGCGGTCTTGTTCCAGAACGGCTTCTACCTCAACTATTTCGCGAAGCTGGGGCTGGAAAGCTCCACCATCGCCCTGCTGTTCGCCCTGCCGCCGCTCGTCGGTGCGTTCGTCATGATTCCTTTCGCCTACCATTCCGACCGCATGGGCAAGAAGCGGCTTGCCCTGGCCGGGCAGGTCCTGCTGATTGCGAGCCTGGTGGCCATGATGGCGGCGGGCTGGGTCGGCGTCCGGTTTGCCTTTGCCTGCATCGCGGTGTCGCTGCTGCTGTACTGCGTTGGCGGCAGCCTCCAGGGGGCAAACTGGTTCGCGCTGCTCATACCCATCATTCCCAAGGAGATCCGCGGCCGGTTTTTCGGCCGGTTGCGCGTCTCCTTCATGACGGTTTGCTTCCTGTTCACCCTGCTGGTCACCCGGGTGCTCAAGTCCAACCAGTCGATGGCCGCCTTCCAGATGTTGCTCGGCCTCGTGCTGGTGGCGGCGCTGGTGCGCTATTTCACCTATGCGCGCATTCCCGAACTCGACGATCCGCGCGGCGATCCCAATCGCGGCCACTCCTTCCGGCAGGCGCTAAAGTCCGTCTTTGCCGTGCCTGGCTTCCTCTCCTTCAACGGCTACGTCTTCCTGGTCGTCCTGTTCACGGGCGGCGTTCCGATTGTCTTTGCCCTGATGCAGAAGGATGTCTTTGGCTTTTCCCCCGCGCAGATCACCTTGATGGGAACCCTGCTGCTCGCGGGCAGCATTGCGGGCAACTGGGTGGGCGGTCGGATTTCCGACCGCCACGGCAACCAGGCGACCCTCCTGGTGGCGCACACCGCCTACGCGGTCGTCATCATCGCCATGGTTGCCCGCCACTGGATGCCGTGGAGCCTGCTCTGGCATGTCGGCGGATGCTCGTTCCTCTTCAGCCTGGTGGGGGCGCTGGCCGGCGTCGCCATCACGGCGGAGGCGCTGATCCTCATCCCGGCGGCCAACAAATCGCTTTCGACGGCATTCCACATGACCCTGGTGAACTTCGGCACGGCCCTCTCCAGCCTGTTCGTCTCCCATGCGATCGGTTTGCACCTGCTCGCGCCGGAATGGGCATTCCGCGGCTACCGCTTTTCCGACTACGACACGCTGCTGCTCGCCTTCGCCGGCCTGGTCCTGCTGATGCTTGCCACCATCGGCCTCGTTCTCTGGACGAAAGGCAAGGCCCGGCGGCCCGTTCCCGGCGGCACCATGCCGAGCATGTAGTCGCCAGCCTGCTACGCGCTCGACCCCGTCGAATAGCCGCCCAGGTCGAGCGTAACGAAGCGGTAGCCGGTCTTCTTGATCGCGGCGGCCACCTCCACCCGTTCGCCCATCAGCTTGTCGAAGTCGAACGGGTCGATCTCGATGCGGCAGAGGTCGCCATGGTGGCGGACGCGGTATTGGCGGTAGCCGCGCGCCCGCAGGATCGCCTCGGCCTTTTCGACTTGGCTCATCGCCTCCAGTTCGATGCGCGTGCCGGTGGGGAAGCGCGAGCCGAGGCAGGCGAACGAGGCCTTCGCG
>JBGSLE010000199.1:0-4366 GCA_041740875.1 Pontiella sp.
GTGCCCGAACCCGCGCCGACGAACACGGCCCCGGCGGCCGTCGTTCCGGTGGGCTAGTACGCTGACTCCCTTAACGGTTGATACGTTGACCGCGAAGACCTAGCGCGGCAGAGCCGCAGCCAATTTTAATTAACCGCGAAAGAACGCATAGAACACAAAATCAGAATTCATAGTGCGATCTCTTTGCGAACATTGCGTTCATTTGCGGTTAAAAACGTGCATAAAAAAGGTTCTACGTAGATTTTTGTGGGGATGCCATTTTCGCATTCAGGGTTGGTTTTTGCCGCGGCGCTTGGCGGCGATATGGTTGACGGCCTTCGATCCGAGGGCGAGGTTGATGCTGTAGAGGTCGCGCACGGCGCGCAGCGGCGTGGTGATGAAAATGTGCAGGGCGGCGCGGTTGATCGGCCATTCCCCGTCGCGCGGCTTGATCCGGAACAGCAGCGGGAGCATCACGAACCAGGTGAAAAGCGCGTGCAGCATCATGAGCACGTGGTAGTAGGAAAAATGGGTTCCCGCGTAGAGTTCCAGCTCGAAGGGGTGGACGGTGAAATAGTCCTTGATCCAGCCGCCGACAATCGGCCCGATGGCGGAGAGCGTGCCGACCAGCGACCAATGCACGGCCATGGCCATGGTGCGGCCTTCGCTCGGGGAGAGCGCCGAAAGCAGGTTGAGCTGGAGCATGCCGATGGCCGCGTAGACGCCGCCGGCGATCAGGGAGTTGACGAAGAGCGCGGCGACCGGCTGGGGCACGCGGCCGAGGAGGGGGAGCACGCCGGTGGCCTGCCCATCGAGGAAAAACCAAACCAGCGAAAAGAGCGGGACCGAGATCACCATGGTGAGCCCGTAGGTGCGCATGCCCACCCGTTCGATCAGCCGTCCGCCGATGAAGCTGGCGACGACGCTGCTGACCATGCCGCCGAGCTGGATGGCGGAGAGGTGGGTGTAGGAGATGTCGAACGTGGTTTTCAGGTAGACGTTGAGGAACGGGCTGAACAATCCCACGACAAAAAACCAGACGCACATCGCCAGCGTGAAATAGAGGAAGTCGTGGTTTTGCAAGGGGCTGAGGATGCGCTTGGCCGCGTTGAGCGAGCGGTTGGGTGGTTCCGGCACGGGTTCGTAGACAAACCAGTGGATCACGATATCCATCACGCCCATGAACGCGGCAAAGATGATCAGCCAGCCGAATCCGGCGATCGAGGTGGCGGGAAAGAGGTCGAGCACCCAGCCGGTGAGCGCCACGCTGAAGACGCAGGCCACCAGGACATACCCTTGGCGCTTGGCCCAAAAGGCGGAGCGGAGCGCTTCGGGTACCAGGTCGGCGATCCAGCTGAACCAGGCCGGCGAGCTGGATTGGGCGAGGAAACTGAAGGCGCCGATGGCCAGCAGCGTCATCCAAACGATGGTGTCAGCGTGGTCGGGGAACAGCAGCATGTAGATGCCGGGAATGGCCAGCAGTGCGCGGGCGATCGCGCTGGTTATCGCCCAGAATGTTTTACGGGTCTTCAGCCGCTCGGTGATGAACGCGGCCGGAATCTGGAGCAGCATGCCGAGCTGGAAGAGCGTGGCCGTCAGGCCGATGGCGATACCGCCCGCGCCCAGTTTTTCCAGCAGCAGCGGGATCGGCCCGTTCTGGATGATCATGAAGAAGCAGACGCCGATTACGCCGGCGATGGTGCTGTTGCGCAGCGATTTCTCAATCAGGCCCGCATTAGATGGTTCGGTAGGGTTCATGGTGGTGTTCAGGTTTTCCAGTAGGCTAGGAATTCAATGTTTCCGGCGGGGCCCGTGATCGGGGAGGAGCAGCAACCGAGCCACTCGAAGCCGAGTTCGCCGGTGCCGAAGCGCTTTATTTTTTCGATGACCTCCTGGTGGATCGCCGGGTCGCGCACAACGCCGCCCTTGCCGACCTGCTCCTTGCCCGCCTCGAACTGCGGCTTGATCAGCGAGACGATGCGCCCGCCGGGCTTCATCAGGTTCTTGAGCGGCGGCAGGATGTTGGTGAGCGAAATGAAGGAGGTGTCGATGCTGCAAAAGTCGGCCTGTTCGGGAATGTCGGCGGATGTCAAATAGCGCGCGTTGGTGTTTTCCATGGCCACCACGCGCGGATCCTCGCGCAATTTGTAGTGGAGCTGGTTGGTGCCGCAGTCGATGGCGTAGACCTTCGCGGCGCCGTGCTGGAGCATGAAGTCGGTGAAGCCGCCGGTCGAGGAGCCGATGTCGAGGCAGACCGCGCCGTCGAGGGCGAACCCGAATTCCCGCCACGCCCCTTCGAGCTTGAGGCCGCCGCGGCTGACATATTTTTCCTGCGCCTTGAGGGAGATGGCGGCGTCGTCCTTGAAGCTGTGGCCGGGTTTGCCCGCCACCTGCCCGTCGACCGAAACCAGGCCCGCCCGGATCAGGCGCTGGGCTTGCTCCCGGCTTTCGGCATGTCCCAGCTGCACCAGGAGTTGGTCTAGGCGTGTTTTTGGCATGCGCGCAATCTACCAGCCAAGGGCCGGGACGAATCAACCCCGAAACGGTTATTTCCGGGGGCGGCGTCCCTCCGGGGCGTTTCATGCATCCATTTTGCGCATTTCGTTCATTGAAAAGAGTCAGATATGGGATAGGTTCCCCCATTGATGAGGTAGCTTGGAAAAAGGCGTTTCCATGGCGCGTCCATTCCCAAGGGGCGCTGCCGTCAAATGGGGGCACTATCGTTGCGAATACAGTCAAAGATACGGGGTATGGCATGAACAGGTATGGTTTTGTAGGTGCGGTGGCAGCGGTCGCCATGGCGGCCAGCGTGGCGCAGGGGGCGGCCAAGGAAAAGCGGCCCAATGTGGTCTGGATGATGCTCGAGGATTGGTGCCCCGACTTCTCCTGCTACGGCACGAAAGGGATCCAGACCCCGGCCTGCGACCGGCTGGCGGAACAGGGCATCCGCTACGAAAACGCCTTCTGCACGGCCCCCGTCTGCTCGGCGTCGCGCTCGGCGATGATGACCGGGTTCCACCAAAACTACATCGGCGCCAACCAGCACCGCACCAAGAACAAGCAACCGCTACCCGACGGGATCAAGCCGTTGCCAGCGCTGCTCAAGGAGGCGGGCTACTTCACCTGCCTGATGAAGAGCAACAAGACCGACTGCAACTTCATGGCGGAGCTTGGCCTGGTCTCCAAGGATTGGAAAGAGCGCGCGCCGGGCCAGCCGTTTTTTGCGCAAATCACCTTCAGCGGGACGCACCGCGCCTGGGGTCGCGATCCGGTACGGCCGATCCATGAAAACGATATCGAACTGCCGCCCTATTATGCCGATACGCCGTTCAACCGCCGCGACTGGGCCAACGGCCTGGAGCAGATGCAGGTGTGCGACCGTCAGGTGGCCGAAATCCTCCAGCGCCTCGACGACGAGGGCTTGGCCGAAAACACGCTGGTGTTCCTCATCGGCGACAACGGCCGCTGCCACATCCGCGGCAAGCAGTTCCTCTACGATCCCGGACTGCATGTCCCGCTGATCGTGCGCTGGCCGGGCGTGGTCGAACCGGGCCAGGTGCGCGGCGAACTGGTGCAGACGATCGACATCACCGCGACGATCCTCAAGGCGGCGGGAATTGAGCCGTCGCATCCCTTGCACGGGAAGGACCTCTTCGGCCCGGAGGTCAAGGAACGCAAATACCTCTTCGCCGCGCGCGACAAGATGGACGACACCCACGACGCCATGCGCATGGTGCGCTCGAAAAAGTTCAAGCTGATCCACAACCTGATGCCCGAGCGGCCGTGGTTGCAGTACAACGAGTACAAGGAAAAGCAATACCCCATGCTGGCCGAGATGAACGTCCTCCACCTCCAAGGCAAGCTGACGCCCGTGCAGGCGGCCTTCTTCGCGCCGACCAAGCCGGAGTTCGAGCTGTTCGACCTCGAAAACGACCCGCACGAAACCAATAACCTCGCCGGCGATCCAAACCATGCCGACGTGAAGGCCGAACTGCTGGACGAACTCAACCGCTGGCGCAAATCGGTCAACGACCAAGGCGTCAGCGAGGAGTTTCGCACCGGCGGGTGGCCGGCCACCTATCCGACGCGGACGCTCGAAGAGTGGCAGGAAAAACTGGAAGCATGGAAGCCCTGGGTCTTCCGGGCGCCAGGCTCGAAGGTCAAGCACCCCTAAACGGAACAAGGAGCAAGAGGATGATCGCAAGGAATGTTGTTCAATCGGTTGCCGCCGCGCTGGCCGTGGCGACCGCCGGCTTCGCCGCGCAGGAAACGCGCCCCAATGTCGTCATTATCTACGGCGACGATGTCGGCTTCGGCGATGTCGGCGCCTATGGCTCGAAGATGATCCCGACGCCCAACATCGACCGGCTGGCGCGCGAAGGGCTGC
>JBGSLE010000200.1:0-17620 GCA_041740875.1 Pontiella sp.
CTGGGCGGATTCGCCAGCGCCGTCGGACTGGCCGTCGTCGCGTTGCTCATGGCGGCCGAATCGATCCACCGCCTCGTCGCGCCGCAGGCGATCCGCTTCAACGAGGCCATCGCCGTCGCCTTCGTCGGGCTGGCGGTCAACATTGCTTCCGCCTTCCTGCTCAGGGAGGAGCACCCCCACGAACATGGCCATGGCCCGCACGAACATGACCACAACCTCAAGGCCGCCTACCTCCACGTCATCGCCGACGCGCTCACCTCGGTGGCGGCCATTGTGGCGCTCCTCTTCGGACGGTTTTTCGGCTGGGTGTTCCTCGATCCCGCCATCGGCATCGCCGGCTCGCTGCTGATTGCCCGGTGGGCCCTCGGCCTGCTCAAGGAAACCAGCGCCATCCTGCTCGACGGCAGCGTCGGCGCGGAAACCCGCGAGGCCATCCGCTCCGCCATCGAGTCCGTCCCTGGCTGCCGGGTTTCCGATTTGCACGTCTGGGCCGTGGCGCCCGGCCACCTCGCGGTCATCCTCTCCGTCGAAGCCGCTCCGCTTCGCCCGCCCGCCGAACTCAAAGCCCTGCTCGCCGGCATTCCGCGCCTCTCGCACGTCAACATCGAGATCCGCCAGCCATGAAACGCCTCTTCCGTTTTGTTACCACCATCCTGCTCCTCACCGTTCTCGGATTCGTTGGCGGAACCTTTTTCTACGGAACCAAGACCGTCCACGACCTCCTAGCCGGCAACGAAAAGCTGAAGCAGGCCCTTTCCAACCTTTCCCGCGAAGAGCAGATCGGCTTCGCCAAGGTGATCAAGCAGGAAATGCGCGACGGCCAGCTCTTCACCACCATCCGCTTTGTCGAAACCGCCCGCGGCGACCTGCTGAAAAAGGTGCTCGAAAAGGAATACGAGATCGAAGGCGACGTCGTCCACTTCGACGCGCTCATCGTCACCTTCTCCGACCAGGCCGTCATGGACGGCAAGGCGCGATCGCTCTACCTCTGGCGGCGCATTTACGGCGAAAACATGAGCCCTTCGGAAGGCTACGACATCGAAACGCCCGGCAGCCATCCCGAGCGCTATGCCGGCCTGCTGCGCGACCTCAAGCTCTCCGAGCAGGCGATCTTCTGGGACGCCATCTGGGATCTTGCCAACGACCCCGAAGCCCTGCGCGAACACGGCATCAAGGCCATCTACGGCAATGCCGTCTACAAGCGCCTGAGCCCGGGCCTCATCTACGTCTTCAAGATTGGCGCGGACGGTCAGGTCTATCCCGATACCGTCCTGGACATGTAATGGGAGAGGGGTTTAACGCAGGAATTCCGCCAGTGGAACCGGCTCGTCGGGCACCTTGATCACGGTTGCGCCACGGGAAGGATTTCGATCTCCTTGAACCGTATCAGCGTCTCGTTTTTCGCATGCAACTGGAGGGCAACGTGGCCGGCCAGGCCCACCTTCCGCTCCAGGTGTACCGCATCGTCGAGGACGCCATCGCCGTTGTAATCCGCCGCCACTTCGCCGTTCACGGTGGTTTTGATCCGTGTCCCGGACGCCTCGACCACGAGTTCGTTCCAGGCCTCCGCACCGTAGGCCAGTTTGACGGCCGGGTTGGTTTGCTCGACCGGGATTTGATGGTTGCCTCGTTCCAGCGACGGGTGGATCCAGCGCTGCACCCCTTTGGTTTCATCATAGAGCAGGCCCGCGCGGATCGCGCTGGGCGGATGGATGTCCACCTGGGGGCCGTTCATCCAATAGGCCGCGTCGTCATAGCGGCTGCGGATCTGCACCCCCGAATTTCCCTTGGTTCCATCAAAGACCTGGAACTTGAGCCGCAGCGTGAAGTCCGCATACTCGCCCTCCGACACCAGCCAGACATAGTCGTGATCCTTGCGGCCCATGGAGTTGCAGACAATGGTGCCGTCCTCGACGCTCCAAAAGGCCTTGGACGCATCCTCCGGCCGGCATTTTACCGTCCAGCCCGACAAATCTTTCCCGTTGAACAAGGCTTCGTATCCCCCGGCGGCGAACGCGGAACCCACCAGCTGCGACAGCATAACCACGGCAATCTCGATTTTATTCATGATCCCTGCTTTCCTTTGTTGGTAAAAAACGTTGTTTCAATCCACCCTGCGTCATTTGCGGGTCTTTTTCGGCGGCAGCAGGGTGCGGATGCGCGGCATGAATTCACCGACCTGCCCGAAGAGCGGCTGGCCAATGCCGAAACGCCAGAGGATTTGGGCGGTGGTGATGGGTTCGACCGCGCGCACCTCGCTGAACTGCGGCAGCATGATGGCGCCGGCGATGGCCCGCGCGACCCCCGAAACCAGGAACACCACCGGCAGCGAGGAGGTGAGCGTGACCGAGACCAGCCCGATCCGGAATTCGGACGGCGCGTGTTCGGCGATGAACGCGCCGACGAGCATTCCGCCTAGCACCGAGAAGGTGCCGTTGGCCAGGCTGTAGTAGCTCAGGGCCCGCGCGCGCCGCGCCTGGGGGACGGAGTCGTAGATGAAGTTCGAGGTGGCGAGGTTGAAGCCCGACCACGTTGCGCCGGAAACCACCTGCGCGAAGAGCAGGAAAAAATAGTTCGTGGAGAAGATCCAGAGCAGCGGCAGGATCGGCAGCAGGCTGCCGGTGGCCACGAGCACGGCGCGGTTGCCGTGGCGATCGCCTATCGCGCCCCACCAGCGCACGAAGAGCGTCTGCGCGATGAGGAAGGTGAGCATGTTGATGGTGAAGGGCAGGTAGGACCATTGCAGGTCGCGCAGCATGTAGACGGCGAAGAAGGGTCCGGCAATATTGGTCGTTCCGTTCATCAGGGCGGCCGCGAGGGTGAAGCGCGCATAGTTGCGGTTTTGCGGATCGAGCAGGAATTTCCAGAAGGAGAAGGGCGCGGCGGCGGATGCGGCCTCCAGCGGGGCGTCGTAGTGGCGGTTCATGAAAAACATGCTGGTGAAGCGCGCCAGCGAGGCGATGCCGAAGAGGAAGCCAAAGCCGACGACGGTGTGGCCGACCGCCTTCCACTGGTTGGCGATGATGCCCGCCAGAAGCATCGCGAGGATCATCCCGTACATCACGATGCGGGTGCGGTTGGCGAAATAGCTGCCCCGTTCGGACTCCTCGACCACGTCGCCCATCAGGCTCATCCAAGAGGGGGCGACCAGGCCGAGGTTGAGGAAGTAGAGCGAGGTCAAGAGGACCAGCGCCGCCATGCGCACCGAGGGCAGCGCGACCGGCAGGACGAACAGCGGGATCAGGATGAGGCTGTGGATGGTCATGCCGGTCATGATGATCGGCTTGCGGCGGCCGATGCGCTCGGGCAGGGAGGCCCCCCCGAGCTGGGCCAGCGCGGTGAGGAGCACCGGACCGGTTCCGATGAAGGCCATTGCCATGTTGCCGGCACCGAGAAAAAGGGCGAAGGGGGCAATGTAGGATTCGCCCAATCCCCACATCAGCGACCACAGGCAACCCTCCCAGAGCGAGAGCGTCCGGGTGCGTTCCTTCAATTCGGGGATGCTGCCGGCCTGGGGGCCGGCCAGCTCGTTGAGCCTGCGGAAAAAGCGCTTCATGGAGTCGGGCTATACCTGCGGCACCCGGCCAACGCAATTCCCATTTATGCTGGATGCCATGCCCAACGATCGGCCTCGCCTTGCGAGGAAAGAGACATGGCACTTCTGCCCTGTGCGCCGATGGGGGGTTGTCATGAATTCGATGGTTCATGTCCATTTTAAACATGGCCATTTTGCCTCTCGCCGTATCAAATGGGGATCAAGGAGGCGGGGATCTCCACGTAGCGCCCTATGGATCAAAGATGAAGAGAGGCAGGAACACGCTTATTTTGTGGATGGGATTGCTGGTGGCGGCCCACGCCCAATCCGGGCATCGCGCTATTTCGGCCCTGCTCGGGGCGACCCACATGAATCCGCTCTACCATTTCACGACCAAGCCGGTTTTGGAGGAGGGAAGCGATGTGTTGCGGCAGATGGGCTCGGGCGCGATCAAGCTGTGGTATGGTCCCGACTATGCCACCAACTATCCGCAAAACCACAGCTGTCCAACCGTGGGCAATCTGACGGAGCTGGCGCAGACCGACTATTTCCAAGGCCTCTTCGGCGACCCGGATTTCAAGACCTATTCGCTGCAGGTGTCCACCTTCAACGCGCGCTACGGTTGGCAATATGGCGACTTTTCCGCCAGCGAGTCGAACCTGGTGTTCACCGAGGTTTATGATCTGGCGGCGCATTTGCTGAGCACCTACAACAATTCGGGCAAGACATTCATTCTCCAAAACTGGGAGGGCGACAACGCCTTGGGTGAAAACGCCTCCGCCCAGAAAGTGCAGAGCATGATCGATTGGCTCAACTGCCGGCAGGACGCGATCAACGCGGCGGTTGCCGATTCCTCGTCATCCAATGTTTGGGTCTACGGCGCAGCGGAATGCAACAAGGTGGGGCAACCGGATTGGGAAGGGCCGCGCTGCTTCACGGATGTTTTCCCCTACCTGCACATGGATCTGTATTCCTATTCGGATTGGTACACGCGCTATGAAGAGGAGTTGCTGCTGGAAGATCTGGGCAACATCAAACGGTTTGCGCCCGACAGCGCCACCTTCGGCCACGAAAACGTGATGCTGGGGGAATTCGGGCTGAACCGCACCGTGAACGGCGAGGCGGGAAACCTCCTTTCGAGCCAAACGGAATTCGAGATCGGCATGGATGCCGGGGCGCGGTTTGCTTTCTACTGGTGCCTCTACGATCAGGTGGATACCAATCAAAGCCACGGGCTGGTGCTCAATGCCGCGCGTGCCGGACTGTTCGGCCAGACGGTGGATCATACCGGCCGCTATTTCACGCAAACGCAGAACTATTTCAAAACGAATGCGCTGACGCTTGATGTGTTCGAGGATTTGGCCGACGGGTTCAGCGAATGCGACGCCTCCAGCAACCTGACGGTGGTCACCACCTTGAAGGATCAGCTCGACAACGAACCGGCGCGCTTTGTCCGCTCCGACGGGAACCAATCCGGCTTGCTGGAATATTCCTTTGATCGCGATGTTCGCCGCTTCGCCATCATGGGCTACGAGGAGCCCGCAAAGAATAACCAGGTATGGGTCTACGCCTCCCAAACCGGAGCAACGGGTTCCTACACCAACATTCCGCTGCGCAAAATCAACAACGATGTCTACGCCGGAAACACCTACCGAAGGATGCTTCACAAAAACATACATGCGATTCCTCCCCGCCATCGCTATTTCAAGATAATCGTCAACGGCGATGTACAGTGGAGCCCGCAGATCGGCGCCGTGCGGTTTTATTACGAGAGGCCGCCCACCGTTCAGACGATCCAGTTTGGCGGCCTTGCAACGGATTTGGCCAACACCAACCACCAGGCGCAGGTCGGGGCCGATGAGCTGGTGCAATGGAACGGGGCCGACAGCTGGGGCGGGGCGGTTGGGGTCAACGGAAACCTGAACAACGGCGGGACCACCGTTTTCATCTCCTCGCCGGCTACCGGGTTGCGCCTGGCGACCACGCAGATCGGCTCGTCCGATCCCGCGGGAACCAACACGGTTGCCTCCAGCGGCGTTCTGGGCATCAAGGGCGGGGACAATGCAAAGTTCGATGCGGTTAACGCGGAGACATGGGCGTTCGAATTCAACCGTTCCGTTGTGCTGAAGCAGTTGGTTTTTTCCGCCCTGCAGTTTGATCCCGAGACCATCGTGGTGACGATCAACGGCATCGCCAGAGCATTGACGCGCAATGACGCCAACATGAGCCCGGCCGGGTGGGGTGCCGGCCGCTATGTCTACACGTTCGACCCCGCCGTGGAACTTTCCGCCGGAACCGATGTGCACCTTGCCGCAACCCAGGGCCAGTGGGGACTGGAGGGGGTTGTGGCGCGTGCTGGCGCACTGGCTTCAGCCTATAACCTGTGGACCGACGTTCTGGGACTTGACGGAACAGATGCCGACTGGTTTGCGGATTCAGACGGCAATGGGCAGAACAATTTAGTGGATTATGCCAGCGGCAGCCGGCTTCCAGACTTCAGCATCGAACAAACGGACGGTTCGTCCGCCGCGCAGTTTGTTTACCAGCGCAGACGCGACGCTGCCGCCCGGGGTCTTTCGTATCAAGTACAGTGGTCGTCCAACCTGGTTTCCAATAGCTGGAATCTATCTGGATCCGTTGAAACAGGGAGCGGCATCGTGGACGAATCATTTGAAATCGTTACCAACCACATCCCGACCGACCTTGCGCAAAAGTTCATCAGGCTGGAGATCGAATCGACGGAATAGCCATGTCAAAAAATGAAACTATCCTGTCAATAAATGCGGTGTCGTTAACCTCTCGACCGGATTAGGTTGGCACCATTGGAAAAGGGCCCTTGATCTGTCTGGCCCGGAAGCGATGAGGGTTGCTGCCAGTTCTGCAACCCGAAATGGTAAAGAGGTAAGGACCAAGGAGAGCGAAATGAAGAACATGCAAAAATTAACGATGGCACTTGCCACCATCGGCCTGATGGCCGGAATCGCCGGCGCCGACATCGGCATCACAAACCTGGCGCAGAGTTACACCCAGGACTTCAACACCCTGCCAACTCAGGATACAGGCACATTCACATGGACGGACAACAGCACCTTGGACGGCTGGTATCGGCGGGCCAACGTCAGTAACGCCGATCAGACGCCGGATCCGGATCTGGTGGACTATGCGGTCAAGGGTTCCAGTGTCAGCACGTCGGGCTTTTACAACGTCAGCTCGGCCGGAAATTCCGACCGGGCGGTCGGCTTCCGGGTCAACGGCCAGCCGGCCGGACTGAAGAAGGGCTCTCTGGGAGTGATCTTCGACAACAATACCGGAACAACGCTGACCGGATTCGACCTCTCGTATCATGGGGAGAAGTGGTACCAGTCCGTCAACGAAACCACGCTTTTATTTCAATGGCGCGTGGTCGATAGCTTTGCCGACATCAACAACGACATCGACCGGGCACAAACCGGCTGGAACGACGCGGGCGCCCTTTCATGGACGGTGGCCGGCGGAGCTGTGAACACCTGGGTGAACGGCACGGAAGCGGCCAACAGCACCAACTTCAGCGGCTCCGTCACCAACAACATGTCCCTCGCCCCCGGCCAAAAGCTGGTTATCCGTTGGCGCATTGCGGAGACCGGCGTGGGCAGGGCAGGACTGATGATCGACGACGTGCAGATCAATAACTGGGTTTCCGCCTCCCCGGTCACTCCGGAATCGCTTTATGCGGATTGGCTCAATGGGTATCAGCCTGCCTTGGGTGCAAACACCAACCTGACCGACAATCCGGACAATGATGCGCTGAACAACCTGTATGAATATGCGGTTGGAGGAAATCCGACCAATGCCGCCGATGCCGGCTATGCCTCGTCGTATGCTGCGACGCAAGACAGCGGAACCAATTACATCGAGTATGTTTACTACAAGCGCGACGACGCCGAAGCGCGCGGGCTCGGTTACTATCTGGAATTGACCGATAACCTGACCATTCCGGCCTGGACCAATGCCGGTTACGAGGTGACGGGCGAGGCCGCGGGCGCGCCCGGGTTCAATACGGTTACCAATCGGGTGCCAGTCGCAAAAGCGGCGGAATTCATCCGGCTGAAGATCGAATTGAACTGATCTCAACCCCGAGAAGAAACCAGCCCCGGTTGTTGCCGGGGCTTTTTATTTTTTGAACGTATGGTCCTTGCGGTATTGCGAGGGCGAGGTGCCGAGGAAATGCGAGAAGACCCGGGCCATTTGGCCAGCCGACGAGAAGCCGGCGCGTTCGGCGATGTCCTCCATGATGAACATTTCCGGTTCGACGAGCAGCCGCTTGGCATGTTCGATCCGGCAGCGGCGAAGCTCCTCGGCCATGGTGTGACCGACGTGCTTGACGAAGGCATCGTGCAGCCTGCGGTAGGACATGGGGATTCCTTTGCAGAGCTGTTCCGTGGTGATTGGTTCCTGGTAGTTCTGCCAAATCCGGCTGAGTGCGGTGGCGACATGGGGATGCTGCACGCCCAGCATGTCGCTGCTCTTGCGGACGACCACCCCGGTCGGCGGAATGAGCGTGGCGCGCTTGGGCGCCTTGGCACCGTTCATCATGCGGTCGAGCAACGCGGCGGCCTCGTAGCCCTGCCGCTCCACGTCGGTATCGACGCTGGAAAGCGGGACGGGCGCAAAGTCGCAAATCAGTTCGTCGTTGTCGGCGCCGAGTACGGCCACCTCTTCCGGAACATCGAGTCCGGCATTTTCACAGGCCTGTAGCACCTCGACGGCCCGGTCGTCGAACTCCGCCGCCACCGCCAAGGGTTTGGGAAACTGTTGAAGTTTTTCCGTCAGCCAATCAAGCCGTGCCCGGCTGCTGTTGCGCAACGCCTCGGGCTTGGATGCCCAGTCCAGTGTGTGCATGGTAACATCGTGACCGCGCAGGGCCCGGGCGAATTCCGCCGCACGGATTTCCTCGGACGGCCCGCCCGAGCAGACATAGTAGGCAAAATGCTTGAAGCCGCGCGTCAGGAAGTGTTCAGCCGCCTGCTGGCCGATCAGTTCATTGTCTGGAAAGACGCGCGGTATGCCTGCGACAATGACCGGCCCGATGCTGACCGTCGGGATCCTGAGTGCCAGAATCTGTCTGTCCAGCTCGTCATTCATGCCCAATACGCAGATGGCGCCGTCGCCCTCCCAATAGCTGGGCAAATCGCCGGTACGTTCCATTTCGATGTTGAGGATCCAGCGGGCTTGGTCGGCGTAGCGCGCCACGCCCCGGTGGAGCCGGTACGAGTGCCAGCCCAACGCCAGCAAAACGCGCTTGCGTGATTTCAATGTTGTCATCCCCCGCGTTTAGCATGTACTGCACACGACGTCAAGAATGCGCATGATAACGTCATTATTTGACATTTCAAAGCATGCCAACCGAGGCCTTACTGAGGTGACGCGGTAGTATTACAGTGTTCGCGGGGCCGATGATATCGTGGGCGGGATTCTCGGGAGGGTGCGCTTTGCGCCCGGTAGAAAGCACCTGCTCTACACTAAAATGCGAATGGCATAATCCGTATTGAATGATTTCCCTTGGTCGAGGCGCATGATTCCCGGCTTGTTTTCAAAGATGCCATCGCTATCGGGAAAATCGTCATAGGAATGCCATGGTTCGATGCAGACATAAGGCGCACCGGGTTTCGACCAGATGGCCAGATGCGGACTATTTCCAAGTTCGATTTCCACTCCGGCGGGTTCGATTCGTACGGAGCGCGACCAGATATCTTCTAGTATCACAACGTCTTCGTCGAACAGCGAATCCAAAAGTTGAATCGAGTTTTGACTCCGCAGATGCCCGGATTTCCGACGAGCCAGCAGACCGTTCCTAAGCCCGTAAAGATCGACGGTTTCACGTTCTCTGAGTTCGATCGAATAGTCGCTCAATTCATGGATCTCCAGATCAAGCGCAAAGGCAGGGTGGGAGCCAACGGTAAAGAGCATGGGTTCGGTTCCCGAATTGAAAATGTCGTAGTGTACTTCCAATCCATTTTCAAGCAGCTGGAAATAGGCCGTAAAAACGAAGGGAAAGGGATACTGCTTTAGTGTTTCATCATCGGACGTGAATTGAAACGCCGCGAAATTATCGTCTTTCTCGATCAGGCGGGCATTGCGCGTGCGCAACAGTCCATGCTTGGGAATTTCATAGGGTGATCCATTGATGTACGTCATGCCGTTTTTTAATTTGCCAACGATGGGGAAAAGAATCGGAGCACTGCCCGGCCAGATTTCAGGGTCGGCCTGCCAGATGAGCTCGCGACCGGTCGGCTTGTGCCAGAGGGACGCCAGCTCGGCTCCCTTCAGGCGTATGTCGGCGCGAAATTTTTGGTTTTCGATCGTGGTGGTATTCATGCAGGGCCAGCGGATGGAAACAGAAACGCCCCAACGTGCAGGGGCGGTGTTTCCCAGTTTTGCAATAGGGTTAAAGCGCGAAGATCCTGCGGATCGCCACAACACCAGCTCCGAATGAGACAATCAGACCGAGCGTGGCCGGTTCAGGAATAGCCTGGAAGTTATTGACCGTCACATCGTCAATCATGAGTCCCGCCTTGCTCTCGCCGGTCTCCGCAATGCGCCAGCGCAGGATCAATTTCTGCCCATCGCCCAGCGACATGCCGGTGACGGAGCCTATGATATTCGTGTAGTTGCCTGCGGTCGTACCGTTAATCCATGTGGCCGATCCTCCTGCAGCTACAGCCCACGAAAGGGCACCCGCGTCGTTCCATCCCGCAAGTGCGATATCGATGTCGTTGCTGATGTCGGCAAAGCTATCGACCACGCGCCATTGGAACAGAAGCGTGGTGGCGTTACCGGACCGATACCACTGCTCGCCTCGGTACGCGACATCGAATCCGGTCAACGTCGTTCCGCTGTTGTTTTCAAAGATAACGCCCACAGAACCCTTCTTAAGACCGCCGGGCTGGCCGTCGACCCGGAAACCGATGGCACGGTCGGAATTGTTCGCAGTACTTACATTGTAAAAGCCCGCAGGGCCGACATTGGAACCTTGGACCGCATAGTTTACCAGCTCCGGATCCTGTGTCTGGTCGGCATTGCTGACATTGGCGCGACGATACCAGCCGCCCAGTGTGCTGTTGTCGGTCCAGGTGCTGGTGCCGCTGTTTTGAATCGGCAGACTGTTGAAGCTCTGGGAGTAGGAATCCGAAACGCTGTTAATCGCGATGTCGGCGTTTGCAGCGCCTGCCAAGAGGCCGGCAACCAGAGCCGATGCCAGCGTAGCTTTCATTCTGATGTTCATGGATGTCTCTCCTTTGTTTGCGGGATAGCGCATTTTTTTCCAATAGGTGAATATGTTTATGGGGAATGGTCACGAACAGACCGAATTCTGACAACTAGCGTTGGATTTATGACGCTGCCGGGAATTCGTGTTCTACTGCAAAGTGCTACGCTGTATCGTCAGCGTGCGGATTTCACCTTTAAACCGATTGTCCGGGACGCCTTCAGCGACGGGGTTGGGGCCTGCGCCCCCAATGATGAGCGGCTTTTGGGTGCGGTCCTTGAACGGCTGGGGCAGGGGACGGCTCTCAACGGTTTTTCCGTCGACCTTGAAGATGACGCGGTTGTAGTCGATGGAGGCTTGGATGCGGGTCCATTTTCCGAGGATGGATTCGGGGCCGTCGATGACGGTGTGCAGCGCAACCCACGTTTTGCAGAGCACAGCGATACCGGGGCGGCCGTCCTGCACAAAAACCGTGAAACCATAGTTGGGGCTGGACTGCGAGGCGATCACGCCGTCGGATTCCGGCTTGGCCTCGATATCGATCTGCCACGGCCAGGAGGAGGGGTCGGCATCCTCGCTGTAGGGAACCTTGATGGTTTTCGCTTCGGTTCCGTCGAAGGTTTTCGTGTTTTTAACGAGCTCGAGTTTCAGCTCTTTGCTTCCGCGGTAGCGCGGCAGGTTTTTGGGGAAGACGTCGGGGCGCCAGCCGGTCTCCTTTTTCTTTTCCGCCATTAGCTTTTTCAGCCGATTGTGCAGCTCGGAATATTCCGGGTTCACGGCCAGATTGTTCATTTCGTGCGGGTCGGCGTTGAGATCGTACAGTTCGTCGAGGTCGTTGATTTCCGGATACTGGATCAGCTTGTACTGGTCGGTGCGCACGGCGGTCATGGTGGGGATGGAGTGGACGAGATCGACCCAGTATTCATAGAAGACGCTGTCGCGCCATTCGGGGGCTTTTTGCTCAAACAGGGAGCGCATGCTGTTGCCCTGCATCGGTACCGGCGTTTGAATGCCCGCATAGTCGAGCAAGGTCGGCGCAAAGTCGACGTTGGTGACGAGCTGGGTGACGGTTGAGCCAGGCTTGATGTGGCCGGGATAGGCGACCACCATCGGAATGCGCATGCTCTCCTCCATGGCGAGGCGCTTGTCCCAGCGGCGGTGCTCACCATGGAAATAGCCGTTGTCGCTTGTGAAAATGATCAGCGTGTTGTCGAGGGTGCCGCGGTCTTTCAACACGGTGAGCAGTTTGCCGACCCCGTCATCCACGGCGGCGAGGCAGCGGAACTGTTCGATGTATTTTTTCTGCCCCTGTTTCCATTCATCGGGATTGGCGGTTTCCGGAAGGATTTCCTTTTCGTAGTCGCGGGTGCGGTAGTCCCAGCGCACGTCGCGCGCTTGGTCGCGGTGCAACCATGCGGGTTTCCCCTTGAAATCGTCCTTCCAGCTTTCCGGCTCGATGTCGACCTGGTCTTTTCCGAACGCATCTCCATGGCGCGACGCGGGCACGAAGGGTTCGTGGACGGCCTTGTGCGAGAGCATGCAGAAATAGGGCCGGTCCTTGGGTTGCCTGGTGATGAAGGCGATGGCTTTGTCGGTCAGGATATCGGTGGTGTAGCCTTTCCACTTTTCCATCTTTCCGTCCACGTTGACTTCGACGTCGTTGTATTTTCCCTGTCCCTCAAAGCTGATCCAGTGATCGAAATAGGCGCGCGGTTCGGCGGAATGCCCCATGTGCCATTTGCCGATCATGGCGGTTTTGTAGCCGGCCTGCTGCAGGTATTTCGTGAGCGGCGGGGTGATGTCGGGATTGTATTCCGAGGTCTCGTTGTCGATGACGCCGTGGCGGTTGGCGTAGGTGCCGGTCAAAAACGTGGCGCGCGACGGGCAGCAGATCGACGTGGAGCAAAACGCGTTTTCCAGCGATGCCCCGCCTTCGCGCAACCTATCGATGTTGGGGGTTTTAACATACGGATGGCCCTTGAACGACAGGGCGTCCCAGCGCAGGTCATCCACGAGGATAAACAAAATGTCCGGATTTTTTCCAACGGCCGCCTCCGCTGTTTTAATGGCGGGGAGGGTCGCGGCAAGCGTCAGGCCAAGTGCAAATCGATGATACGGTTTTAGGTTCATGGCGCTCCAGTTCAGATGCAAAGCTTAGGGATTAAAGCCTTCTATGCATATATATAGTTCGGCAGAGGCCAACGGAAGGCGGATTCCGGACGCGGTTGGGTATAAAAAGGACGGGCACGTTCCCGGGCGAGTCGGTGCTGAAAAAGGGGCTTGTCATGATTTGCAGGCTCGTTGTCATGAAAGCGCATTGTTGGACACCCGTTTCCACCCTAGCTTTTATCCTGTCATCACGCGGATACCGCAACGCTACAGGAACCAAATTGCAGAGAGATGGAATTATGAAATTTAAAAAATACGATGGAAACCCGATTTTGATGCCGAAGGAATCCAATGCGTGGGAGGCGTCCGTGACCACCAATCCGGCGGCATGGTACGACGAAGAGAAGGGGGAATTCATCCTGATCTACCGCGCCGCGGGCCACGACGACAAGCACATGGTGGTGCTGGGCATGGCGAAGAGCAAGGACGGCTTCAACTTTGAGCGCTGCTCCGACGAGCCGCTGTTTGTTCCGCCGGAAAGCGGGGCCGACATGGGGTGCATGGAGGATCCGCGCATCGTGAAGTTCGGCGAATACTACTTCATCACTTACGCAGCCCGCATGAACCCTCCCGGAAAATACTGGGAACTCGATAAGGGAGACTTTAGCCAGACCACCTACGTCCCCCCGCACTTCCGCGAAAAACTGCCCGCAGAGCTTCCGTTGGCCCTGCGCACCAACCTGACGTCAACGCATCTGCTCATTACCAAGGATTTCAAGGAATACTGGCGCTGCGGCCGCATGACCGACGCAACGGTCGATGACCGCGACGTGATCATTTTTCCGGAAACGATCAACGGCAAGTTCTACACGCTACATCGCCCCATGTCCTGGACCGGCCCCAAATACGGCACCGACCATCCGGCGATCTGGATCACGGCCTGCGACGACCTGCTGGAGCACAAGGAATTGGAATTGCTGATCCAGGCCGAGTTCGAGTGGGAATGCAAGGTGGGCGGCTCCTCGCCGCCGCTTAAAACCAAGGAGGGCTGGCTGATGCTCTACCATGGGGTTGGCCCGGACAAATACTACCGGACCGGCGCGCTGCTGCTGGATCTGGACGATCCGACCAAAGTGCTCTGCCGCGCGCCGGACTGGCTGATGGAGCCGGACGAGGAGTGGGAAACAACCGGTTTCTACAACGGCGTGGCCTTCCCCTGCGGCAACGTGATCAAGGACGATACGCTCTACGTTTACTATGGCGGAGGCGATGTCGTCTGCGGCGTGGCCACGTGCGACGTCAACGAACTCCTCGACTATCTCAAGGCCAATCCGGTAGATAGAAGGGGCCTAGTCGCAGAAGCGGTTACCGCATAGGGGTCCATCCATGAATATGATCTCCTTGGCCTGTCTTGGCCTCTTGTCCGTGCCGGTGGTTGCGGCGCCCGTGCCCCAGCCGGTTTTCAGCACGGCGGTGGGAACGCAGACCATCGGGGTCCGTTACAAATTCACCGATGACAGCGCGCTGGTCGAGACGGCGAAGGCGATCCGGGAACTCGGGTGCGATACGCTGAAGATCGCAATCACTCCAAAGTATGGCGACGACTACATGATGGTTCGGGACCCGGAGATCCATACCGCCCTCGACCTGGTCCGCCGCAAGCCGGATTTCAGGCAGGTGCTGGACATGCCGTTCAGGAATGTCATGATGTGGCTTTATCCCTTTTCCGACAAAAAATCCGGTTTCTACAAGGGGGCCATCCCCAAGGCCGAAGCGGAAGCGACCTATGCCGAAATACGGGAGTTTACCGCCTATCTCCTGGAAACCTATTCGGGCAGCGGCAAGTCGTTCTTCATCGGAAACTGGGAGGGCGACTGGCATCTGCTCAAGGAGAAATACGACTACGACCTCGACCCCGCGCCGGAAACGATCAAGGGGGCGATCGAGTGGTTCAATTTACGGCAGAAGGCGATTGCCGACGCCATCCGGGAAACGCCGCACCACGATGTGCAGGTCTATTACTACATCGAACTCAACCATGTCCGGAAGTCGCTGGACGAGGGCCGGCCGACAATCGTCAATACCGTACTGCCGCACATCAAGACGGACTTCGTCTCCTGGTCGAGCTACGACGTGACCACGGTGGCGGCCAAACGCGGCGGCGAGGCGGGGCGTCAACGGGTCTTCGATGCGCTCGACTATATCGAAAAGCACCTGCCCCCCAGCGACATCCCCGGCAAGCGGGTTTTTGTCGGCGAATACGGATTCAACCTCCAGCAGGTGGAAAATCCCGAAATCCAGAAAAGATGCTCCGCTTCGGTCATGCAGTGGTGCCTGGAGTGGGGCTGCCCGTTCATTCTCTACTGGGAGCTCTATTGCAACGAAATCGAGCCCTCGACCGGCGAACACCGCGGCTTCTGGCTGGTGGATGAAAAGGGCGAAAAACAGCCGGCTTGGTTTTTGCACCGCGATTTCCTCGCGAAGGCCAACGACTTTGTGAAGCGGTTTGAAAGGGAGCACGGCCGCCTGCCCCTCCAGGCCGAGTACAACCAAGCGGCGGCGGCGTGGTTCGCGGAACTCAGCAAACCGGCTGCGGCCGGTAAAAAAGGAGTGGAACCGTGAGCGAATCCCTCGATACGACAGATCCCGCCGTAAAGCTCGGATGGGGCGAAAAATTTGGGTATGCCGCCGGCGACATGGCCTCCTGCCTCTATTTCGGCATCTTCATGAATTTCATGGCGATCTTCTACACCGATGTCTTCGGCATCTCGGCCGCCGCCCTGGGGACCATGCTCTTCCTCACGCGCACCTGGGACTGGATCAACGATCCGATCATGGGCGCGATCGCCGACCGCACAAACACCAAAATGGGCAAGTTCCGCCCGTGGCTACTGTGGATGATCGGGCCCTATGTGCTGATGGGCATCCTGACGTTTACCACCTTCAACCTAGGGCCGACGATGAAGCTCGTCTACGCCTATTTCACCTACACCCTGATGATGATGGTCTACACCGCGATCAATGTGCCCTACGGCGCCTTGATGGGCGTGATGACGGCAAAATCGGAAGAGCGTACCGTGCTGGCCTCCTTCCGCTTCATCGGGGCCAATGCCGGAATCTTTTCCGTGACCCTGCTGCTGCCGATTCTCGTCAAGCTGTTCGGGCGCGGGAACGACCAGCTGGGCTACACCGGCGCGGTCGCGGTGCTGGCCGTTTTTGCGGGTGCGCTCTTCTTCATCACGTTTAAAACCAGCACGGAGCGCATCCGCACCGTCGAGAAAAAGCACGAACCGTTCAGGCAGGAGATGAAGGAGCTGGGGCGCAACGGCCCCTGGCTGACCATCATTGCCATCAGCATTCTCACGGTGATGAGCCAGGCGATCCGCGCCAGCACCATCCTGCACTTTTTCAAATATGTTTCCGGACGGGAGGACTGGGGCGCCAAGCTGCTGCTCTACAACAGCGTTGCCGCCATCGTGGCCGTCATGCTGAGCAAATGGATTTGCCGGGCGATCGGCGACAAAAAACGGTCCTACATCACCTTGAACCTGATCTTCGCGCTGTTGCTGGCCTGGTTTTATTTCATTCCCCGCGACGCCTTCGGCTGGATGATTGCAAACCAGCTGCTGATGGCGTTGGTGGCCGCCCCGATGATGCCGCTGTTCTGGTCCATGATTGCCGACACGGCCGACTATGGCGCGGTCAAATTCGGCCACCGCTCCACCGGCATCATCTTCTCGGCCGGCACGGCCTCGCAGAAGATCGGCTGGTCGATCGGTCCGGCGCTGGCCATGTGGATTCTGGGCTTTGGCGGCTATGTGTCCAACGCCGGCCAGACCCCGGAAACGCTCCATACGATGCGGCTGCTGATGAGTTTCATCCCGGCCGGCTTCGCCCTGCTCACCGCCATTGTGACCGGGTTCTACACGATTGACGGCAAGATGGAAAAGGAGCTCGAAGAATCCCTCCGGGCGATGAACCAAGACGCCTAAAGCGGCTCTGCAGCAGAGGAGATAGGCAGAATGATTTTATGGCAAAATAATATGAAACCCCGTCGCAGCGAAAAAATCATTTTGCCTCTCAATTATTTTGCCTAACCGTCTCGTGAGCAAGCAGTCGAGGGTGGGAACGTAAGGAACTAAACGAGCGTGCGGAGCTCTTCGAGGCGGCGGGTGGCGAGGTAGTCGTGGAAAACCTGGATGAGCCCTTGGCGGGCGAGGGCGGAGCGGTAGATCTTCGGCGGATGATCGGGACCGAAAAGCGCATGGGCGGTTAGGCGGATGACGCTGTTGAGCGGCTCGATGGGCAGGTGGCCAAAATCCAGCTTCGTTTCGCCGGTCGCGGCACGGAAGGGGACGAGCAGATTCGTGGCAATGGCGTTGGCGCGGGGTTCGCCGACGAGCGCGGTGGGCGTGCAGGCGGTTTTCCAGCTAATGTGCGTGGTCCAAAAATTGGCGGGCTGCTCGGCGAGCAGCTGCCGGTTTTCCGGGATTTCGCGCAGGTGGAAAACAAGGTGTGCGGCGGCCATCAGGCGGCGCACCGGATGGTTGGCGGGGCGGATGCCGGCGAGCGTCCAGTCGGACGGAGCGAGGGCGTGCTCCTTCAGGTCGGCCGGCTGCCGCCACCAGCCATCCCAAAGTGTTCGGACAAAATCGCGCGTTTCGCGGCTCCAGGCGGGGTCGGGATTGGCGGGGAGCAACCCGGCCAGCCCGAGGAGGAGCGCGTAGGCCTCT
>JBGSLE010000201.1:0-4144 GCA_041740875.1 Pontiella sp.
CTGCACGCGCCGCTGCTCTCCGGCAGCCAGGCGTCCGCCGCCTCGCTGGTGCTGGTGGCGGTCGGCCTGTTCATCCTGCTGCTGGCGGAGAACAGCCGCATTCCGGTGGACGATCCCAATACGCACCTGGAGCTGACGATGATCCACGAGGTGATGGTGCTCGACCACAGCGGGCCGTTGCTGGGGCTTATCCTGTACGGCGCGGCCGTGAAGCTGTTTGTGCTGGGCGCGGTGCTGCTGCACGTCGTCTGCCCCGTCCAAAGCGGTTCGGTACTGCTGGACTGGCTGCTGTTCGTGGCCGGCATGCTGGGGATCGCCGTGGTGGTGGGCGTCGTGGAATCGGTCATGGCCCGATTGCAAATGCTGCATGTCCCGCAACTGCTGATCGCCGCCATGCTGCTCTGCGGGTTCGGGTTCGTTCTGCTGATGAGGTAAATCTATGCATTCACTATTAAACGCGCTGCTGGTGCTGGTTTTGGCCCTCAACCTGTTTGTTCTCGGTACGAGCCGAATCGTCACCGTCATCAAGGTCGTGTCGCTGCAAGGCATCCTGCTGGGGGTCATGCCGCTGATCATGGAGGAGCACCTCGCCTGGCCATCGGTGTTCGCCTCGCTGGCCGCCATACTACTGAAGGGGCTGGCGATCCCCTTCATGCTGCTGCGGGCCATGCGCGACGTGCAGATCAAGCGCGAGATGGAGCCGCTGATCGGCTTCCTGCCCTCCATGCTGCTGGGCGCCCTCGCCACCGGGTTTTCGCTGCTGTTCGCCTCGGCCCTGCCGCTGGCGGGCGAACATACCACCCCGCTGCTGGTTCCGGCGTCGCTCGCCACCATCTTCGCGGGCTTCATCCTGCTGACCATGCGGGCCAAGGCCATCACGCAGATCATGGGCTACCTGGTGCTCGAAAACGGCATCTACATCTTCGGACTGCTGCTGGTGGAGGCCATGCCGCTGGTCGTGGAACTCGGCGTTTTGCTCGACCTGTTCGTGGCCATCTTCGTCATCTGCATCATGGTCAACCACATCAACCAGACCTTTTCATCACTGGATACGCGCCGGCTGGCGGCGCTAAAGGAATAAGACATGATCCCGTTGCTCCTGCTCTTCCCGTTCCTGCTGGCGATCGCGGCCAGCCTGGTTCCGTCCAACCGCTGGCGGCCGTGGCTGATCCCCGCCGCAGGCCTGCTCCATTTGCCCCTGACGCTGGCGTTGGTGTTCTCCGCCGCGCCGCCGCAACGGTCCGAATGGATCGGGCTCGATCCGGCCGGTCGGCTGGTGCTGCTGCTGGTCAGCATGATCTACCTGATCACCTCCTTCTACCTGGCCGGATACCTGCGGTACCACCCGCAGCGGATCAACCGCATCTTCGTCACCTGCGTGCTCTGCCTGCTGGGCACGATGACGCTGATCACCTGGTCGAAGCATCTGGGCATCATGTGGGTGGCCATCGAAACCACCGCGCTTTGCACCGCGCCTTTGATCTATTTCAACAAGACGCCGCGCTCGATCGAGGCCACCTGGAAATACATGCTGATCGGCTTCGTCGGCATCGCGCTCGCCCTCCTGGGCACGCTCTTCCTGGCCTACTCCTCGCTCCATGCGGGGCTGGAGCCGACCCTGGTCCTGGGCGACCTCGTGCGCCACGCGCCCCAGCTCTCCAAGCCGTGGCTGCACGCCGCGTTTGTCCTGATGCTGGTCGGCTACGGCACCAAGATGGGGCTGGCCCCGATGCACACCTGGAAGCCGGATGCCTACGGCGAAGCCCCCGCCGGCGTGGGCACCCTGCTGGCCGGATGCGTGACCAGCTGCGCCTTCCTCTGCATCCTGCGGATCTACCAGGTCTGCTCCGCCTCCGGCGACCTGGCCTTCATCTCGCCGATGCTCCTTTTCATGGGGCTGCTTTCCATGGCGGTCGCCGGGATCTTCATGGTCGGCCAGCATGACTACAAGCGCATGCTCGCCTATTCGAGCGTGGAGCACATGGGCATCCTGATCCTCGGCCTCGGCCTGGGCGCACCGGCCCTCTTCGGCACGCTGCTGCACCTGTTCAACAACGGACTGACCAAAGGCATCCTGTTCATGTCGGCGGGGAACATCCACCGCTCCTACGCCGCAACCAGCATCGACACCGTCCGCGGCGCGCTGCAGCGGCTCCCCGTCTCGGCGGGGCTGTTCCTGACCGGGTTCCTGGCGATCACCGGTTCGCCGCCGTTCGGCCCGTTCATCAGCGAATTCTCGATCCTGAACGCCGGCTTCCAGACCGGGCATTTCGTCGCCAGCGGGCTTTTCCTGCTCTTCCTGCTCATCATCTTCATCGGAATGGGCTCCACCGTGCTGCAGGTGGTCCAGGGCCGCGAACCCGAGTCCGCCCCGCGCACCGCCTACCGCGAAGGCGTCCTCACCCTCGCTTCGCCGCTGCTGCTGCTAGGCCTGGTCCTGCTGTTGGGGCTGAACATTCCCGCCCCGCTGGAAGGCCTGCTGAACGACGCCGTCCGCTTCCTGGAGGTGCAACCATGACCAACCCATCCGACATGCTGGCCACCGGCAACAGCCGGGCCGTTGCGCTCGGGCGGATTCCCCGACACGACGTGGCCGCCTTCCAGCGCATCGCCAAACGCGCGATCGCAGGCGGGCAACGCGTGGCCTCCTTTTTCGGAACGGCGTCCGGCCGGTCCGGCGAGACCGATCTTTTCCTGCTGCTGGCAAACGACGAAAACAGCCAGCTGAACCTCCTCTCCACCTGCATCGAGGGCGCGGGATTCCCCTCCATGACGCCCGGTTGCAACCAGCTCCACCTGTTCGAGCGGGAGATTGCCGAACAGTTCGGCCTGCGGCCCGAAGGGCATCCGTGGCTCAAGCCGGTCCGCTATCCGGACGCGTCGATCCCTCCCGGAACGGGCGATTTCTACCGCGTCGAAGGCGACGACATCCACGAAGTCGCCGTCGGGCCCGTCCATGCCGGCATCATCGAGCCGGGGCACTTCCGGTTCCAATGCCATGGCGAGCATGTGTACCACTTGGAAATCGCGCTCGGCTACCAGCACCGCGGCGTCGAAAAAGCCTTGGTAGAGCAGCCGGCCAAGCGCGCCCTGCACTATGCGGAAACCCTCTCCGGCGATACCACCGTCGGCCACGCCACCGCCTACTGCCAGGTGGTCGAGGCGCTCTCCGGCTGCAAGAAAACCGTGCGCGCGCAGGCGCTGCGCGGCATTGCGCTCGAACTCGAGCGGCTGGCCAACCACGTCGGCGACCTTGGCGCGCTGGCCAACGATGTCGGGTTTCTGCCGACCGCGTCGTACTGCGGGCGCATCCGCGGCGATTTCCTTAACATGACCGCCCTGCTGTGCGGCAACCGCTTCGGGCGCGGCATGATCCGCCCCGGCGGCGTCGGCTACGACATGGACGGCACCCGGATCGAGGAGCTGCAAAAACGGCTGGCGGACGGGGAAAAAGACACCGCCAGCGCCATCGAGCTGCTGTTCGACGCCCCGTCGGTGCTTGCCCGCTTCGAAGGCAAAGGCGTCCTGCCTGCGGAGATCTGCCGAACACTCGGCATTGTCGGCCCGGCGGCCCGCGCCTCCGGCTTGCAGCGCGACATACGCCACGACCAGCCGTCGGGCATCTACCGGTTTGTGCAACTGCCCCTCTCGACGTGGGATACCTGCGACGTCTTTGCCCGCGCCTATGTCCGCTGGATGGAAATCCGCCAATCCATCGCCTTCATCCGCGAGCAGCTCCAGGCGATGCCGCCCGGCGCCGTCCAGTCCGAGGCCGGGCCGCTGCTGCCCGGCCATCTCGCCGTCTCGCTCATCGAAGGCTGGCGCGGCGAGCTCTGCCACGTCGCCCTCACCGGCGAAAACGGGGATCTCCGGCGCTACAAGGTCGTCGATCCCTCCTTCCACAACTGGATGGGGCTCGCCTATGCCTTGCGCAACCAGCAGATCTCCGACTTCCCGATGTGCAACAAGAGCTTCAACCTTTCCTACTGCGGCCACGATCTATAAAGGAGCGGCACCATGTTCGACATACTCAGAGCCCGCCTGCACCAGAAGCACCGCACCATCCGCTTCCCCGCCGCCCCGCCGCCCGCCATGCCCGACCGCTTCCGCGGCCGGCCGCTGATCGACACCGCCCGTTGCCCGG
>JBGSLE010000202.1:0-4089 GCA_041740875.1 Pontiella sp.
CCGGCGTGCTGGCCGGACTGGTGGCGATTACCCCGGCCGCCGGCGCGGTCCAGCCGTGGGGCGCGCTGGTGCTGGGCTCCATTGCCTCCGTCTTTTGCTACCTCGCCATCGAAATGAAGAACAAGCTCGGCTACGACGACACGCTCGACGTCTTCGGCATCCACGGCGTCGCCGGCCTGTGGGGCGCGATCGGCCTGACCTTCGTGCTCCGTCCGGGCACGATCTCCGTCTCCGTGCCGCACCAGCTCTGGGTGCAGGTCGAAGGCTGCCTCGTCAGCCTCGGCTATTCCGCCCTCATGACCTTTGCGCTGCTCCTGCTGGTCGAAAAGCTCTTCGGCTTCCGCCTGACCGCCGACGAAGAGCGCGCGGGCATGGACCACAGCCTCCACAAGGAACGCGGCTACGGCATGCTCAACCTGAATTCGTAAATGAATAGCGTTAAGTGTTAAGTTTTAAGCGCCTGCCTAAAACATAAAACAATTCCCGAGGAATTCCCATGAAACTGATCACCGCCATCATCCAGGAAGACAAGCTCGACGAAGTGCGCGAAGCGCTCATCGCCGCCGAAATCACCCGCATCACCGTCAGCCGCGTGGCTGGCCACGGGCAGCAGGAAAACACCGAAATCTACCGCGGCCAGATCGTCGTGCCCAACCTGATCCCCAAGATCGAAATCAAGATCGGCGTCAACGAGGCGTTTGTCGATATCACCGTCAACGCCATCCTCAAGGCCGCGCGCCACGGGGAGGACGGCAAGATCGGCGACGGCAAGATCTTCATCACCCCGCTCGAGGAGTGCATCCGCATCCGCACCGGCGAGCGGGGCGGCGCGGCCATCTGACCGGATTCGTATAAAACCCTCCGTTCGGGTACATATTCGAAGTACATTCCTGAAAGATCCGACATATCTGTCGGATCTTTTTCATTCACCCCCGAAGATGTCTTCGTTTAAATATATTATATCCGCTTGTGCTCGTTAGTTTTGCGTCATTTTAAAGCCAGCTGGATCGCATGGATGGCACATCTCCTGCGTTCTGGGCGGCTTGGTTTTGTATAACCCAATGCCGGCGGTGGCTCAGGCAGGCTGCGCAGGGCGGGGTTTGAGGATGCAACACAACGGGGGAGAGAGAAATGCCAACATTGAAGAAGGTGGCTGCAACGGCCACTTTCCTGGTGGGTTTATGCCTGCCGGGAATCGCCAGGGCTGCGGAAGGGGACGCCGCAGGGGAGCTCGCAAGTTCATCGAACACCCTTTTCATCCTGATCGGCGCGGTGATGATCCTGGCCATGCATGGGGGCTTCGCCTTCCTGGAGGTCGGTTCGGTCCGCCGCAAGAACCAGGTGAACGCGCTCAACAAGATCATCTGCGAATGGGGCTTTTCGACGATCGTCTACTTTTTGATCGGCTACCCGATCGCCCGCGGCATCTCGTTCCTGGTGCCGGTCGAGGAGATGGCGGCCAACCACGGCTTCGAATACGTCAAGTTTTTCCTGCTGCTCGGCTTCGCGGCCTGCATCCCCGCCATCATTTCCGGCGGCGTGGCCGAACGCGCCAAGTTTTGGACCAACTCGCTGGCGGGCGGCATCTTCGTCGGCTTCGTCTATCCGCTGGTCGAAGGGTCGATCTGGGGCCGCTTCAGCAACGGTTTCAGCGGCGCGGAGGGCTGGCTGGCCGCAACCTTTGGCGCACCGTTCCACGACTTTGCCGGCTCGGTGGTGGTCCACGCCACCGGCGGCTGGCTGGCGCTGCCGGCCGTGATGCTGCTCGGCGCGCGCCTCAAGCGCTATGAAACCTCCTCGATCAAGGTCAGCTCGATCCCCTTCCTCGCGCTGGGCAGCTGGACCCTGATCGTCGGCTGGTTCGGCTTCAACGTCATGAGCGCCGGCGCGCTGGAAGCCGTTTCCGGGCTCGTCGCGATGAATTCGCTGATGGCCATGGTGGGCGGGACGATCGCCGCGATGCTGATCTCCAAGAACGATGCCGGCTTCGTACACAACGGCGCGCTGGCGGGCCTGGTGGCGGTTTGCGCGGGCTCGGACCTCTACCACCCGGTCTGCGCCGTCGTGGTCGGCGCGTTTGCGGGCGCGATCTTCGTCTTCATGTTTGAAACCGAAACCAATGCCTGGCAGATCGACGACGTGCTCGGGGTCTGGCCGCTGCACGGGATTTGCGGGGCCTGGGGCGGCATCGCGGCCGGCATCTTCGGCCAGAAGGCGCTCGGCGGCATGGGCGGCGTCTCCTTCTTCTCCCAGCTGGTGGTCACGTCCATCGTGGTCGTCTTCTGCCTGCTCGCCAGCACGCTGGTGTTTGGCGTCCTGAAAAAATCGGTGGGCATCCGCCTCAGCAAGTACGAGGAATTGCGCGGATCCGACCTTTCCGTCCACATGATCGAAGCCAACCCCGAAGAAGCGATGTAGGAGCCCTTTTATGAAAATGATTATTGCCGTGATCCAGCCCGAAAAGCTCGACGCCGTGAAGGAGGCGCTCTTCCACGCCGAGGTCCATAAAATGACCGTCAGCCGCGTGCGCGGCTGCGGACAGCAGATGGGCTTCACGGAGCACTACCGCGGGCAGGTCCGCTCGGTGAACCTGCTCGAAAAGATCCGCATCGAAATCGCCGTCAACGACGAATTTGTCACGCCCACCATCAAGGCCATCGTCAAGGCGGCCAAGAGCGGGAACATTGGTGACGGAAAAATCTTCGTCATGCCGCTGGAGCAGTGCATCCGCATCCGCACCGACGAAACCGGCAACGACGCCATCGGCTAGTTTTCCTTAGCGGTGCGCGGATGCCGTTCAGCCTGGGAAGAAGACGGCGAGCCAGACGGTTATTTCGCCAACGGCGGTCGCCTCGACCCGGTGGCGTTGGTGCGCGGGGATCAAGAGGTGGTCGCCGGGTTTGAGCGCCACGGATTCGCCCGCGATATCGAGCGTGGCCGAACCGGAGAGCAGCAGCACCCACTCGTTTTCCGGCTGGTCGTACCAAAATCCCTCAGGCGATGCGTGGCCGTCGGAAACGATGCGTTCGATCCGCACCGGCCCGCATTCCGCCAGCACCGTGAAAAGCTCCTCGGGCAACTCGCCCGGAATGCCGCTGTACACATTTCCAACCATCGGTTTCCTCCTCCGAAAAAAAAAGGCGCAGCCCGCAAGCTACGCCTTTCCGGACCGGTTTTACCAGCGCCTAGAACGCCAGCAGGAGGCGGATTTGCGGGCCGCCAAAGTTGTAGTCTTTTTCGCCGCCCGGCAGAGGGTTGCTGGAGGTCGTCTTGGCCGTGATCGGCATGTAGGTATAGCCCGCCTCGATGCGGATCAGGCTCGCCAGTTCAACCCCGATGTTGGCGCCCAGCCCGAGCCCGTTGTTTTCGAACTCGAAATTGTCGCTGCCGGTTCCGGGCAGCGGCAGGCTGACGCCGCCATTGATGTAGAACATGCGCGATTCCGTGAAGTAGAGCTGGCCGTAGAGCGAGGGGATCACGATCACGTTGGCATACGTTTCATCCAATGGACCGCCGGACGCATCGACCCCGTTGAACCAGAAATCGCATCCGGCAATGATGCCGAACTGCGGCGCCGGGCGGAATTCGAGCCCCGCGTAGAGATCCAGCCAGCCCCCGCCGCCCGAATCGTCGTAGCCGTTGGATTCATAGACGTCGTCGATAAAGTCCTTGTACTCGGGCGAAAACACCAAGCCGCCGCCGATCAACACATCGAAGCGGTCGTCCCGCTTGTCTTCGCCGCCGTATGCAGCAAACCCGCACACCACGGCCATGGCCGCCAACCCCTTGATTGCAAGCTTCATCGTCATCCTCCCTGTCGCTGGTTCATGCCGCGCTGCCTGCCCTCCCCCACGGTGCGGCCAGCCATGGCGGAGTCCGGGAACGCCCCGGTACACCTTGCAAGAGCCTACAAATTAAAGATTTGTAAACAAGCAAAATCCTGCGAATTAACTAGGTGCTTTCGCCTTGTTATGGGTTGATCAGGGAATCACGCCTCCCCGAGCAGGAGGCGCAGGACGACGTTGGCCTGCATGTGGGCGGCGATGCCGACGCGCGGTGCCATGAGCCCGCAGCCGGGGGCGGCCCCGG
>JBGSLE010000203.1:0-3759 GCA_041740875.1 Pontiella sp.
ATCGCCGGCGGCAAGCCGTTCGACATCGACACCCCCTGGTTCGGTAAACTGCTCGCCGACATCGGCCAGCCCAAGGGCGCGAAGGTCTCGGTTTCGCACTAATAACCTGCCGGTTCGCCGGTTTCCAGGAGACGTTCCATGGTGAAGAAAACGTTGCTGTTGATCCCTCTCATGAGCCTGCTGCTGAACGGTTGCGTCAGCAGAACCGTCTCGTCGGAACCCGCCCTGACCGACTTGCAGAAAGGGCTGGGCTACAACGCCAGCGACCGGGTCGTCAAAAAGAAACTGGTCTGGATCTGGCAGGACGAATACCGGAACCCGAAATAGGGGTATTCCCGCGACATCGCGCAACCGGCCTCCCCCGCAGGCCGGTTCCTCAAAAGGCAGGCTCCCCGAGCCTGCCTTTTTTGTTTAGATCTAATCCTTATATTACGCTACGTATTTTCACGCTCGTTTTTCCGCCGCCGCATCCTATATAGGAACGATTCCTAACTGCATCCTGCGGCCCACCCGGCATCCGGGTGCGCCAAACTGCATAACCGAAAACACCGAAAGGAGACTGAAATGGGAACCAAAGGTCGTGAAATCATCGGCATGGATGTCGAGGAACTCCTGGTCATGCTCAACCGGGCCTATGCCAGCGAATGGCTGGCCTATTACCAGTACTGGCTTGGAGCCAAGCTCATCAAGGGTCCGATGAAGGATGCGGTGGCGGCGGAACTCAACCTGCACGCCACCGAGGAGCTGGGCCACGCGGTCATGGTCGCAAACCGCATCATCCAAATCGGCGGCACGCCGGTGCTTGATCCCAAGCAATGGGAATCCCTGAGCCCGTGCAAATACGACGCCCCGACGGATCCGTACGTCGAGGCGCTGCTCGACCAGAACATTGCCGGGGAGCAGTGCGCCATCGCCACCTACAAGGCGCTCATGGACGTGACGAAGGACAAGGACATGGTGACCTACAACATGGCGCTCACCATCCTGGAGCAGGAGGTCGAGCACGAAGAGGACTTGCAGAGCCTCCGCGAGGATCTCGACCTGATGGTCGTCCGGAGCCGCAAATAGAGGCTCGCGCCTGCGCAGGCCAGCCACACCGGCTTGCGCAGGCGCATCCACAACGCCATGACCCCGATCGCACCAGAGGAGCTAGAGCGGCGGCTTGAAAAGCTCAAGCTCGCCTGCCGCAACGCCGGCCTGCGCATGACGCCCCAGCGGATGGAAATCTACCGGGAAGTCGCCGGCACCGGCGAACATCCCGATGCCGACACCATCTTCCAGCGCGTGCGTGCGCGCCTGCCGCATGTCTCCGCCGACACCGTCTACCGCACCCTCGCCTCGCTCGAGGAGCTGGGGCTGGTGGACAGGGTCGATCCGGTGTGCGGACGGGCGCGCTACGACGCCAACCGCGACGCCCACCACCACTTCGTCTGCACGCGGTGCGGCACCATCACCGACGTCTATTTGAACGAACACCAAACCCTGCCCCTGCCCGAGGGGCTGGAAACTTTCGGCAGCGCGGATTCCGTGCATCTGCAAATCCGCGGCACCTGCCATCCATGCAAAAACAACCAACAAGGAGCAACACCATGCCGGACATCAAAGGAACCGAAACCGAAAAAAACCTGCTGAAGGCCTTCGCGGGCGAATCGCAGGCGCGCAACCGCTACACCTACTTCGCCGGGGCAGCCCGCAAGGAAGGGCTGATCCAGATCGCCGATATCTTCGCCGAAACCGCCGACCAGGAAAAGGAGCACGCCAAGCGCTTCTTCAGCTTCCTCGAAGGCGGCGTGGTCGAAA
The DNA here is from genome assembly GCA_041740875.1 of Pontiella sp. Lineage (GTDB taxonomy): Bacteria > Verrucomicrobiota > Kiritimatiellia > Kiritimatiellales > Pontiellaceae > Pontiella. The sequence continues at coordinate 1,801 of JBGSLE010000203.1, forward strand.
TCACCGCCTGCTTCCCCGCCGGCACGGTCGGCACCACCGCGCAAAACCTTGAAGCCTCCGCCGGAGGCGAGCACGAGGAATGGGCGGAACTCTATCCCGCCTTCGCCGCCAAGGCGCGCGCGGAAGGCTTCAATGCCGTCGCCGTGGTCTTCGAGAAGATTTCCATCGCAGAAAAGCAGCACGAAAAGCGCTTCCTCGACCTGCTGAAAAACCTCAACGAAGGCAAGGTCTTCAAGAAGGACGGCAAGGTCATGTGGCGCTGCCGCAACTGCGGCTTCATCCACGAAGCCGCAGCGGCCCCCGGCATGTGCCCGGCCTGCGCCCATCCGCAGGCGCATTTCGAAGTGCTCGCCGAAAACTGGTAGCCGCTCCGCCGCCGAAAACAGCAAAGCCGGGATCCACGATCCCGGCTTGTTGGCCCGACGGGGGCTGGAAAGCCCCCGCTCCGGAGAGGGGGCTTTCCAGCCCCCTGTTTCCCCTGGATTCCATTTGACCCGACGCGCTCCCGACGGGAAGCGCGCACCACAAACCACCTACCGGCTACAGTTATGCCGCACTGGGTAGGGCGGAGTGTCCCACTTCCGCCGCGGACGGCTAGGGACAGCCGTCCCTACCAAGAAGAGAATCGGTGCGGCATTTCATTCGTGAATTGCTCTTGAACGGCCAGGTGCCATCAAAACGCGGGCCCGAGGGCTGGATCCGCATAAAAGCCAATAAAAAAGGGCTTTAGCACGAGCTAAAACCCTAGAGAAGTGGTGCACCCGACATGAGTCGAACATGTAACCCCCAGATTCGTAGTCTGGTGCTCTATCCAATTGAGCTACGGGTGCGCTAAAGAGAGGCAGAATGTATAGAGCCCCTCCGGGACGGTCAACGGCAAAAATTTAAAATTTTCGGCTCAAAAAGGGGCTTCCAGCTCGGGCCGGCAGAGCTCGTAGAAATTGCACTGGGTGCAACTTTCGGGGTCGGAGGCCAGCTCCCACTCCTCCTTCGGCAGGGGCTCGTTTTTCTGGCGGTCGCAGTCGACGAGGTATTCGGTCATTTCGCCGACGGACTCGCCCATGAGCGCCTTGGTTTCCTCCAGCTCCTCCGCCGAAACCTGGAAGGGCAGCACCTGGCCTTCGTTGAGGTATTCGACGTAGAGGAAGATGTTTTCGAGCGCCGCCGCGTGCTTGACGATGGCCCAGAGGGCGTAGAGCGAGAGCTGCAGCCGGTGCTGGCCGGCCTTGATCTTGCCGGCCTTCCAGTCGTGGATGTGGACCTGGTCGCCGATCTTGTAGGCGTAGTCGGGGATGGCGTAGATCTTCACCCCTTCGTAGATGAAGTGTTCGACGTCGCCGCCCTGCTCGGGGGTGGCGATGCGGAACTCCTGGCCGGGCGTGACGGCGCCGACCCGGGGCAGCACCTTTTCGATAAAGTTGGCGATGCAGTGCTGCACCTGCGCGGCGACCTGGCGCTTGGCCTCGTTTTCGTCTGCGAGCGTTTTGTAGTAGTGCTCGCGCAGGCAGCAGAAGCGCTTGGGTTCGGTGCGCCAGTGGCCCTCGGTCGATTCCTTCCATTTCCGGGAGAGGAATGGGCGGGCGACGGTTTCCCACGCGGCGGCGGCATCGGCCGGCGTTCCCTGCTGGTGCTGGCGGAGCACCCACATGATGGCGTTTTCGGCGGCCTGGCCCATCAGCCCCCAGCGGTTGTCCATCTTGCCGAGGCGGTAGGCGGCCTTTTGTTCGGCGGTGGCATTGCGCGCCCAGCCGCCCCACATGCCATATTTGCTCCAATAGCGCCGGCGGCGGCACACTTCGAAATCCTCCGCCGCGCTGAACGACCACGAAAAGGTATTTTTCAATTCCGCCATTCCAACCCTCCAAACGCATAACACGGCAACGCTTCCAGCGGCCGGTCGGTCGCCACGGCGGCGGCGTAGCCCGATCCCGCCTCCAGCCGCCGGAAATGCCAGCCGCC
>JBGSLE010000204.1:0-2481 GCA_041740875.1 Pontiella sp.
AAGAGCAGCGCGCCCGCCCCGATGGTTAGCAGCAGCACGCTGGAGGGTTCGGGAATGACGGCGACGCGGAAGCCTATTGATGATGAATATTCAGTTGGCCCCTCGTCGAGACGACCGAGAGATGATAATTGATTAGTTGTACTGATCCCACCCCCTCTCATAACGCGCCGCTCGTAAAAATCGTCCAATACGCCGTCCTTGGCGGCCTCTGTCCACTCTTTCACATTACCCATCATGTTGTAGGTTGCGTTCTGTTCGAGTCCCCCGGCTACGACGTTCTAAACATAGTTTGGATATGGATTAACGGTGGTTCCATTGTAAAAATAGTTCCACCCATCGGCTCCGCCCCATGTCGGGGTTGAATCCAGCCCGCTGGCATAGAGCGAATAGCCGCTGCCATTGGGTTTGAAATAGGCGGCTTTGTACCATTCATCCTCGGTAGGCAGCACATAGGCCAAACCGTTGCCGTTGCGGAAGGTACGATCCAGCCCTGTCATCGTTCCGCTGCCGTTGAACTGGTAGACGCCCGTGTAGGCGTCGCCTGTGGTCAACCAATTACAGAACATGGCCGATGCGAACCAGCTAACTACCGATGCCGGGGCACTATTGCCTACTGTACGCGTGCCGTCGTTCCAGTAGTTTTCGAATCCGCTCCCGATCCGTCCGTCGGCGGCGCGGGCCTTGAAAAACTGGTCGATGGAGACCTCGGTTTTTCCGATGCGGTAGTGGTAGCCCACCGCGCCGTAGCCGGTGGCGTCGGCCGTGTTGCCGGCATGGCCGATGGCCACGAAGTCGACGGTGAACTGGTTCGTGCCCGTGCCGAAGAGGTCGGCGTGTGCCGCCGCGCTCACCAGCGCCGCCGCCAGCAGGATCGGTATCCGGTTGTCCATGGGTTCCTCCTAACTGAAATCAAGGGAAGCGGTTGCGGAAAGCGGGGCGGTCGAAGCGCCGCCGCAGCGCCCGGCGATGGAAGAGCAGCGCCCCCGCCCCGAAAGTTAGCAGCAGCACGCTGGAAGGCTCGGGAATGACGGCGACGCGGAAGCCAAGAGGGCTAAGTTGACCATTTGGGAGAGGAGTATAGCGAGCTGTCGAGCGCAATTCCGTTTCAAAAGATCCGTATTCACCTCCACGGCACGTTCGGTCCTCATTCAAGTCATCGAGTATTCCGTCCGCCGCACTTTCGGTCCACTCCAGGACATTACCATTCATATCGTAGGTGCCGTTCTGTTCCTCCGCACCAAAACCGATTGTCCAGGTCAGATTCGGATACTCATTCACATAACCACCACCGGCGTAGTTCCAGCCATCTGCACCTCCCCATGTCGGAACCGTATTTAGTCCACTGGCATAGAGCGAGTAGCCGCTGCCATCGGCCTTGTAGTAAGCCGCCTTGTACCATTCATCCTCGGTAGGCAGCACATAGGCCAGTCCGTTGACATTGCGGTAGGTTCGGTCGAAAGCAACCAGCGTTCCGCTACCGTTGAACTGGTAGACGCCTGAGTAGGCGTCACCCGTTGTAAGCCAATTGCAGAACATGGCGGATTCGAACCAACTGACACGCGAAGCGGGGGCGTCGTTACCCACGGAACGTATCCCTACATTCCAGTAGTTTTCATCTCCATTCCCGATCCTTCCGTCGGCGGAGCGGGCCTTGAAGAACTGGTCGATGGAGACCTCGGTTTTTCTGATGCGGTAGTGGTAGCCGACCGCGCCGTAGCCGGTGGCGTCCGCCGCGTTGCCGGCATGGCCGATGGCCACGAAATCGATGCTGAACTGGTTCGTGCCCGTGCCGAAGAGGTCGGCGTCTGCCGCTGTAATCGCCAGCGCTGCCGCCAGCAGGATTGGTATCCGGTTGTCCATAGGTTCCTCCGCCGTTGCGATCCATTCTAACTAAGGATCTTCGTCGTTTTTATGGAAACGGTGTTTTTTGGCCGGACAGCAGAATCGTATGGAACCTCCTTAAAAGAAAGGTTCTTTCCAAAAAAAACAAGCACTAGGTACTACTACCCGTTCACTTCTTGTTTTCTGTACACGTTTTTTTCAAACACCCGCGGCGCTCAAGACGCGAAGAACAGCAAGCTTGGAGCTCTTAGGGAGTCGGAAGAAATGAATATCCCATTGCGTGCGATTATATTTTAAACGCGGAGGCGCGGAGACGCGGAGATTCTCTCCATATTCACTCTGCGCCCCTGCGTCTCGGCGTTTTCGATATCCGACGTAGGCCCTTGTCTGCGTTAGCGGGCCTGCACGAAAAACGGAATGTTGGCCGTGGCCGCGCCGCCCTTGCCGTCGCGGACATACGCATAGAGGCGGTAGGCTCCCGGAACCGCAGGCGCCTTGAACGCCACCCGCCCCGGATGCGTTTCGAGGATGAGTTCCGGCAGGGCCGGCGGCACCTCTTCCCGGTCCCCGCCCTCCTTGTATTCGGCGTTTTCGGCCATGACCACCCATTCATAGTCCAAGGCGTCGCGCTCGGGATCG
>JBGSLE010000205.1:0-4411 GCA_041740875.1 Pontiella sp.
CGAGCCGCAGGCCATAGCGGATGCCGTCGAACCGCGCCAGATTGGCGGAGGCCTCGGCCGTGGCGATGATGTAGTAGACGGCGATGGCGTACTTGGCGTGCGGCAGGCTGACATCGACGATTTCGGCGCCGAGGTTCCGGCAATGATCGACGGCGTTGCGAACCGACTGTTCGATTTCGGGATCCATGCCCTCTACGAAGAATTCCTTCGGCAGCCCCAGCCGCATGCCCGCCAGCGAGGTATTTTCACCCAGCGTTTCGGCAAAGGCGGGGGCCTCCATCGCGACCGATGATGAATCCAGCTCGTCGTGGCCGCAGAGGGTTTCGAGCAGAATCGCGGAATCCTTGACGGATTTGGTGATCGGGCCGATCTGGTCGAGCGAAGAGGCGAATGCCGTGAGGCCGTAGCGCGAAATGCGGCCATAGGTTGGCTTTACGCCGACGCACCCGCAGAAGGCCGCCGGCTGGCGGATCGAGCCGCCGGTGTCGGATCCCAGCGAGCAGATGGCCTCGTCGGCCGCCACGCAGGAGGCCGAGCCGCCGGAAGAGCCGCCGGGGACATGGTTGAGATTCCACGGATTCGAGGTTTTTCCAAGGGCCGCGTTTTCGGTGCTCGATCCCATGGCGAATTCGTCCATGTTCACCCGCCCGAGCAACACCGCCCCGGCGGCGCGCAACTTGGCGATGGCGGTGGCGTCGTACGGCGCGACGTATCCCTCCAGAATCTTCGAGGAACAGGTGCAGGGCTGGCCCTTGACGTTGAGCAAATCCTTGATGGCCACCGGAATGCCCAGCATCGGATGGCGTTTCCCCGCCGCGCGCGCGGCGTCGGCGGCCCGCGCCTGTTCGAGCGCGGAGGCCCGGTCGAGCGTCAGGTAGGCGCCAATTTTTCCGTCCAGCGCATCGATCGCCGCCAACACGTCGTTGACAATGTCCACGGATGTGCAATCCCCCTCCGCGAGTTTGCGGGAGAGTTCTGAAATCGTAAGTCGGTTTAGGTCAGCCATGGTTTTCCTACTGGTCGATGATTTTGGGGACGCGGATCTGGCCTTCGCTGGCGGCGGGGGCGTTGGCGATCACGGCGTCATGGTCGAGGCTTTGGCCGATTTCATCCTTGCGGAAGACGTTGTAGACGGGAATCGCGTGGGCGGTGGGCTCCACCGCGCCGACATCGAGTTCGTTCAGCTGCGCGACATAGTGCAGCACCTGGTCGAGCTGCCCCTGGAAGCGTGCGGTCTCTTCGTCCGTCAGGTCGATGCAGGCCAGCCGCGCCACGTAGCCGACATCGATCCCCTCGTGATTTTCTGCCATTGGATTTCCCCGGTTTCTTCCTAAAAAACAAAGCCCGCAGTATAGATAAACCGCGGGCGGGCGCAACTTCCAAGCCGAGGAAGATTACTCGTGCTGATAGACCTTGTTCCGCATGGTATCAGTCAAGAGGCGTGGATAAACATTCTGGACAAAGTCGATGATTTCGGCTTCGTAGTCGCGGCCTTCGGGCTTCCGTTCGCCGGAGACAGCGATGTAGGCCCAGCGGTTGGCCGTGCTGCGCACCACCCGGTCCCAGGCCAGCCAGAACATGCGGCCGGCGTGGTAGGGCGTCTCGCGGTCCTGGCCAACAAACCAGTAGGCATAGTAGGAATAATAGGGCTTCGGGCCCTCCGCCGTCCGGAAGGTGCGGGAGGCCTGGATCACCCGGACTTGGAGCGGTTCGCGCCCTTCGAGCGGAACGGCCAGCGTATATTCGCCGTCGAGGTTGTTGCCCTGCCCCTTGAGGCAGCGCTGCGGGCGGTGGATGCTGTCGCGGGCCTTCCCCGAAAGCACGATCGAGGTGAACACGCGCGTGCCGGCGGCGTTGGTGTAGGCCGACTTCACGAATTCGGTATCCTCCGGCAGCTGCTCTTTTTCCGCGCGGCTCATGTTGAAGAGCTTGGCGCCGCAATCGGGACAGATGTCGGGGATTTCGAGATCGCGGATATAAAAGGAGGCTTCGCGGTAGTCCTTCGCGCATAGCTCGGGGTTGTGGCAAAAACGCAACTCGTTTCCGACCCACCCGGTCACCTCGTCCGGCAGCGCCATCTTGACGCCGGGAACAAAGTTCAACTCGACGCCGACAGTGAACGCCAGCGCGAAAACGGAAAGCGCCATCAGGACGATGATGCTTATGAATGGCTTAAATAGGCTTTTTTCCATGAGCTGAAAAACTCCCGGTAGTTGACGTTGAGTAGCTTGCCGAAGCCCACCATCAAGCTGATGGAGACGGTGAAGAGGACATAGCCCGACCAGTCGTGGTGAAGGCCGGCGCCGAACTGCTGCCCGGAGGTGATCGAAACGAGCGCGATCGAAAGGATGCGGCCAATGTTGCCGGCCACCGCGATCGGGATCGAAAAGAGGAACAGCAGCCACTTGCGGGTAAATGTGGATTGTGTGAAATAGGCGTACACCGCCGTCAAGGCCGTCATGGCCAGGAGCGAGCGCAACCCGGAACACGGAGCCTCCACGTTCAATTGGAAATAGGGGGAGAGCAGCTGCGTTCCGATCCGTTCGCACTCGATGCCCATGCCCTGCAACATATCGAAAGACATGCCCGTCGCCAGCCGCTGCAACGGGCCGGAAAGCGCATCGAGGAAGTTGAGGGGGATGCAGAAAATCAGGTAGGCACAAGGGAAGATCAGCAGCTTCGCCACCTGCCACCCGAAAAAGTAGAGGGGGATCCCCCAGATCAGCATGATCAGGCTCACCAGCGAAAGGCGCGTTTGCTGCATCTTGGCACCCAGCCAATGCATGGCCAGCGCCGCGATGATGATGAACAGCCCCCACTGGCAAACCTGCTTCGGCAGGTCGAAGAAATCCTCGCGCTTGTACCACACAACCGCCAGGCTGACGAAGGGGATGAGGTAGCCGTGCGAATAGTCCGCGCCGAACGACTGCTTGTCGCCCCAGCGGGAGACCATCCACGTGAAAACCGAGTTGCTACTGACGTTTTCGACCGTGTTGCCCAACAGATGGAACAGGACGTAGAGGAAGCCAACGATCACGGAAACGAAGCCGATGTTCATGAGTTCGCCCTTGCTCAGCGCACCCAGCCGCCACCGGTCGCTCCAAATCAATGAACTATTTGTATTTGTGCCGTTCATGGGGAATTTCCTAGTTGATCCGAAAGAACGCTGGAGTTGTACCCCCAAACCGCCCGAAACTCAAGCATGTTCGCCGCCGGACGTTCCGCCGGAGATGCGGCTACCACAGGGTAAAGGGGTTCCGCGCCAAATAAGAGTTGTAATAGCGCGGATCGCCCGACACCTCCCGGCCGGCCCACTCGGGCAACTCGACCGGCTGGCCCTCCGATTCCAGCTCCACCTCGGCCATGACGAGTCCTTCGTTGGCTCCGCCAAATACGTCCAGATCCCACACGAGGCCGCCGTGGGGAATGAAATAGCGGGTTTTCTCCACCCGGGTTTCGCAAAGCGCCAGCAGCTCCGCTGCATCGCCCGACGGGATGGCATATTCGAACTCGCTGCGGCTGATGCCCGCGGTCGGCCCCTTGATGGTGAGGAACGCCTCTTCTCCGAGAATGCGGACGCGCACGGTTTTCCCCTGCCCCGAAACGAGATAGCCTTGGCGGCAGGAAAGCCCTTCGCCAGCCTGCTGCCGCCACGAATCGCCCGCTACCAAAAACTTGCGCTCTATTTCAACGCCCATTGCTTTGCCCCCACGATGGCTTGCCCGATGCAGAGGCCACTGTCGTTCGGATAGGTGGAAAAAACCAGCTCGAATTCACCGCCCGCCACGCGCCGGATCCGTTCGGCCAGCAACCGGTTCTGGAACACGCCGCCGGAAAAGACCCACGGCAAGCGCCCGTGTTTTTTTTCAGAGAGCCTTTTACCGCAGCAGTGGACCATTTTCGCCACCGTGGTGTGGAAACGGGCGGAAAGGATCGACGCCGGAATCCCCTTCTCGATTGCTTCGAGCAGATCGGCAATCAACGGCCGCCAATCGATCTGTCCCTCCGCGATGCCAAACGCCAGGTCGCCGCTTTCCGACGCGTCGGCTATGGCCTCTAGGCGCATCGCCGCCTCGCCGTCGTAGGTGGGCCGGTCGCACACGCCGAGCAGGCAGGATACGGCATCGAACAGGCGGCCCATGCTGGAGGTCATCGGGCAGTTGATGCCCGACTCCAGTTGCTTCCATGTCGATGCGGCTTCCGGCCGCATGGTGCCAAGCTGGTAAAGCAACGCATCCAGAATCCGTTGCGGTTCGTGGACGGCCATGTCGCCGCCCGGCAGCGCGAAAGGGCGCAAGTGGAACGCCCGCGCGAAATGCGTTGCGTCGTACAGCAGCACCTCCCCGCCCCAGATGGTGCCGTCGGCGCCGTAGCCCGTTCCGTCGAACGCAAAGCCGATGGCCGGGCCGGG
>JBGSLE010000206.1:0-2096 GCA_041740875.1 Pontiella sp.
CGAGCTCCTCCTCCAGCCGCTGGATGGTGCGCGTCAGCGCCGACGGACTCAGGTGGCAGGCGCGGCTCGCCTTGCCAAAGTGCAGCAGCTCCGCCGTCTTGATGAAGGTTTCCAACGCCTGAATGTCCATTGCGGGTGACGATTGAGCCGTGAGGCGTGATTCCGGCAGCGGAAAGTCACGCGTCAATCGTCACGGCTCACGCTCCTTGTATTTCAAAACACGCAACACCATATGCCAAACAATTCAATTTACGCAATAAGGCATTTGCATTAGCTTCCGCGCCCTTCAACCAACCAAGGAGCGAACAATGCCGAAAAACTATTTCAATACGCTGCCGCTGCGCCGCCAGCTGCAGGAGGCCGGCACCTGCCGGTTCATGGATGCCGCCGAATTCGAAAACGGCTGCGAATACGCCAAGGGCAAGAAGATCGTGATCATCGGCTGCGGCGCGCAGGGCCTCAACCAGGGCCTCAACATGCGCGACAGCGGGCTCGACGTCGCCTATGCCCTGCGCGACAGCGCCATCGCCGAAAAACGCCAATCCTACCGCAACGCCGCCGAAAACGGTTTCAAAGTGGGCACCTACGAAGAGTTGCTGCCGACCGCCGACATCGTCATGAACCTCACGCCCGACAAGCAGCACACCGCCGTCGTCAAGGCCGTCGTTCCGCTGATGAAGCAGGGCGCGACCTTCTGCTACGCCCACGGCTTCAACATTGTCGAGGAGGGCACCCAGATCCGCAAGGACCTGACCGTCATCATGGTCGCCCCCAAGTCGCCCGGCTCGGAAGTGCGCGAGGAATACAAGCGCGGCTTCGGCGTCCCGACCCTCATCGCCGTCCACGGCGAAAACGACCCGAACGGCGACGGCCTGGAAATCGCCAAGGCCCTCTGCTCCGCGCAGGGCGGCGACCGCGCCGGCGTGCTCGAATCCTCCTTTGTCGCCGAAGTGAAGTCCGACCTCATGGGCGAGCAGACCATCCTCTGCGGCATGCTCCAGGCCGGCTCGCTGCTCTGCTTCGACAAGATGGTGGCCAACGGCATCGACGCCGGCTGGGCCGTGAAGTTTATCCAGTACGGCTGGGAGACCATCACCGAGGCGCTCAAGCTCGGCGGCATTACCAACATGATGGACCGCCTCTCCAACCCCGCCAAGATCAAGGCGTTCGACCTCGCCGAAGACCTCAAGGAAACCATGCGCCCGCTGTTTGAAAAGCACATGGACGACATCTTCTCCGGCGAATTTTCGCGCACCATGATGGAAGACTGGGCCAACGACGACGCCAAGCTGCTGACCTGGCGCGAAGAGACCGGAAAGACCGTGTTCGAGCAAACCCCCGCCGCCGCCAACGTCGAGATCGCCGAACAGGAGTTTTTCGACAAGGGCATCCTGATGGTCGCCATGGTCAAGGCCGGCGTCGAGCTGGCGTTTGAAACGATGGTCGACGCGGGCATCGAACCCGAATCGGCCTACTATGAATCGCTGCACGAAACCCCGCTGATCGCCAACACGATCGCCCGCAAGAAGCTCTACGAAATGAACCGCGTCATTTCCGATACCGCCGAATATGGCTGCTACCTCTTCGCGCACGCCGCCGTCCCCCTGCTCAAAGAGTTCATGGAGCAGATCGACGCCGACGTCATCGGCAAGGGGTTGGACAAGCAGGACAACGGGGTCGGCAACAAGGCGCTCGTCGAGGTCAACGCCCAGATCCGCGGCCACCTGATCGAGGAGGTCGGCCAATACCTGCGCTCCGCCATGACCGCCATGAAGGCGATCAAGGGATAGGGAAACCCGCGAAGCGGTGTGGAACCGGCTTCTCCGCTTGCGGAGGGCCGGTTTTTCGCGTACCAACCCCTGCATTGATGGCGATCATCCATAGCGACGAATCCCTGCTGGCGGTCGATAAGCCGACCGACTTGCTGACGGTTCCCGGGCGCGGCGCAGAAAAACAGGACTGCCTCTACCGCCGGATACTGGCCCTTTTTCCCACGGCGCTCGTCGTCCACCGGCTCGACATGGACACCTCCGGACTCGTCCTTTTCGCCCGCACGCCCGAGGCCCAGCGCAATCTTTGCGCCCAGTTTGAACACC